>NZ_JBFTEN010000065.1:0-272 GCF_041154185.1 Wolbachia endosymbiont of Tettigetta isshikii
GTTTGTTATAGAAAATAGATTTTATATCAAACAGCTACCGCAGCAATTTTTACTTAAGCCAATGAATATGTGAATAAGTACTTTAAGTCTGTGTGAACGTACTTATTCACAATATTCATTGCAGTTACTGCTGTGTAAGTTTTTAGGTATTTAAATTAATTGCTTCTTTAAACCTTGTATTAGCAATTACTATAATTTTACGCATTAGAACTGTTGCAGCCACCATCTTCTTCTTACCACTTTCAACAAGCTTAAAATAAAACGCGCCAAGT
>NZ_JBFTEN010000066.1:0-271 GCF_041154185.1 Wolbachia endosymbiont of Tettigetta isshikii
TTTAATGATTGCTGAGGATGTTTTAAAGTATTGTCCTGATATTAATAATCAAAGTAACAGAAGCTCTCTTAAAACCGCAGTGCATGGCTATGGAGAAAAGTATAAAAAGATTGTTGAGGCTCTTCTAGAGTATGGTCTTATTGTTAACCCCGAAGATGCGAATAATCCTGAGTTATTACATGCTGCTGTTGAAAAAGGATATTTGCAAATTGTTGAAGACCTATTGAAGTATGGTGCTGCTGTTAATGCGTTACACAATTCACCATATAAA
>NZ_JBFTEN010000067.1:0-267 GCF_041154185.1 Wolbachia endosymbiont of Tettigetta isshikii
AAAACATTGAAAAAGCGGGGAACGGACCTTACACTAAAAGTGAAGGATTTGTTTACTTCACCTGAATCTTATGTAAAAGACCTCAGGCAGCTAATGTCATATAATGAAAAAAAATGTCAATACACAAAAAATTATGATCAAATTGTAGAGTTTGGAAAAATTATAGAAAAAAAAGATAGCAATGAAAAGCTTGAGAAAGATAAGGATGAAAAGAAAAATCCAGAGTACCAGCTTAAATATAATGGATACGAGTTCGATCTGGCTTTG
>NZ_JBFTEN010000044.1:0-790 GCF_041154185.1 Wolbachia endosymbiont of Tettigetta isshikii
GATTGATGGTGGGCCTGGGCATGTTTCTATAGTACAGAATGTATTAGAAATATTGAATATAAATGTTCCTTTTGCACGACATGGAACTATGGGGTTGTGCTAGCAAGTCCATCATTGTGATTATACAGAATGAGAGTCAAAAATGTTAAGAGTAATTGTGAATATTCAATAAAATGATCCATAAGGACCGAGGATAAAGCAACTGTAAAAGACGTCATTCAGAAAAGACATGTCAAACACTAGATGAAATTGGAATTACACTGAAATCTATTACTAAAAAACCTCTAAAGACGAGGCAATACAAAGATTAAAAAGCCGGTTATCAGCTGACCTGTGACAAGGTAGAAGAAGACAATACCTCCTCTGGGACGTGGTCTCTTAGTGGTAGGGGACCTAATTATCATCAGTGACTTGGACCGCTTTTACTATGTTTAAATTTTGCATTATATCGTTTTAGGATTTTTAATATCCCTAGGAACTAGAAATTTATATCGTAGGGATTAGGGTTTAATTTATCTATAGTGTGTATAATGAGAGTCGTGGGGTACCGCACGTGGCAGGTCCAAGGTAGCATGTTCCTTGGCATGTAAACCTTAATAACAATATGGGGCTCGAATTGGACAGGGTTCAGTTTTATGTCACATCTTGTGAATGGAATATTTTCAGTGAGAGTGCAATAACAACGGTCTTTTCTACCTTCCTGTCAGAAAAGTAACGGAAAAGATGGATGATGCGTTAGGTCTGTGACTAACTTTATAAACAACGCTGTCATTGCAACGCCGGACAAGAC
>NZ_JBFTEN010000009.1:0-40763 GCF_041154185.1 Wolbachia endosymbiont of Tettigetta isshikii
CTTTGCCAGTGAAGCCCAGGATATCATTAAGAAAGTGAATAAGAATATCCTTATTTTTTTTCTGTACCAAAGATACGACGAAACGCTACATCATTTTTTGGGTCGAGAAATTTAGCAAAAGCCATAGGAAATTAACTTAAAAAGTATTAATAATTATACACAATTCTGTAGAAATATTCAATCTTTTTGTTTCGGATGCATCGGTCTGCGAACCCAAGCCTCATCTTGAATTGTAATTATATTAAAAAATTTACTAAACGAAGAAAAAAGCAAAAGAAGCCCTGTGGTGGCTAATTATTTACTTTTGTGTTGAAATGTTGGCGTTTCTTTATCCTAAACGCTGTAATCTAGATGCATTTTTAATGCAACTAACCTTAGCCATAAACGTTTAAGAAATTCACTAAGCAGAAAAAAGGGCAAAAGAAACCACGAGTAGCTAGTTATTTACTACCTATCTTATAACATTGGCGTTTTTGATGTCTTAAACGACTTATAAGCGCGTTTCAGCTTGAAAAACAGAAGTTTTAAAAAGAGATGTAGTACACATAGTGCGAAAAATTAAACATGAGACGCCAAATATGCTAAGTTTCTTTGTCATTTAATCTGCACAGACTGAAGATAAATAATAACTTCATTACTATGATGAGGGTAACGTCGGAGGTTGTCAAGTAGTTTTTTTGTTTCTGTAAATTATTTAGCTTACGGCTGACAATGTTTGTACAAGTGTACTTATTTGTATTTAACTGCTATAACATTTAACATACTGCCTTTGCAATTCATGTGTCGAAGTTTTTCGGTCTCTTATATTCGTATGATAAGCCACAGAGCTATATTTGAAGGAGTTCTATGTGGACAAAAACAAAGTCTTTAACCGCAGAGCATTTATATTAGGTGGTATTCAGCTTACCATTTCTACAATTTTTAGTTATAGGCTATATAATTTACAAATACGGAATAGACAAAAATACGAAGCGCTTTCTAACAATAATAGGATACGGATTGCCAATATTGTGCCTAAGCGAGACAGAATTTTAGATAGAAATGGCGTTGAACTTGCGGTAAACAAAATCGTGTTTGATGAGCAGAAAATTTCTGTTAAAGAAGCTGATTTGGAGATGTTATCGAAAATTGAATCTAGTGTAGCAAGACTGTCAAAAGCAGAAATAACTGCTCTTTATAAACGTTACTATCCATACGGTTCGATGTGTTCTCATGTACTTGGGTATACAAAAAAAACAGCAGGAAATAAGCGAGTTAGGAGTAAGTGGTATTGAGTATACGTATGATCATATATTAAAAGGTGAACCAGGAAAATCTGAGCAGGAAATAAATTCTAAGAAGCGTGTTATAAGAGAATTATTGAACATACCACAGTAAGATGGGCAAGATGTGCAACTAACAATTGATATTGATCTGCAGAAGAAAGTTGCAGGTGTGGTATTTCAGGTTTACAAAGGCTCTACAGTGGTCATTGATGTAAATAATGGGCGAAATTTAGCGTTATACAATTCACCTTCCTACGATAGTAATCTCTTTACTAGCAGACTATCGAATGAGACTTGGGAAAATCTAAATGCTCCCTCATTACCGCTTGTAAATCGGGCATTATCGTATCAAATTCCACCTGGTTCGATATTTAAAGTAATAGTTGCACTTGCAGGCTTAAAAGATGGAATAATCACACCAGAAGAAAAATTTTCGTGTAGGGGCTATATGACAATAGGAGAACGGAAGTTCGTTGCCTGAAAAGCAAAGCCCATGGATATGTATCTTTAAACGAGGCAATGGCTCTCTCATGTAACACTTACTTTTATAACATAGGAAAAAATAAGTATAGACTCTCTAGTAGAAATGGCCAGAAAATTTGGTATTAGCAGTGGGCCACTAATTGGAACGTTTAAGGAGGAAGCTCCATGGTTATTGCCTGATAGAGATTGGCGCGCACGGAAGCTATATTCACATTGGTATTTGTGTGACACTATCAACTTGGTTATAGGACAGGGATATTTGCTTACAACACCACTACAGCTTGCAGTTCTTGCGGCAAGGGTTACAACAGGAAAAGAAGTAATTCCCCACATTGAGATGAGCAAAACTACACAAGATTTTTCTGAAATCGACGTGAATCATGAGCATCTTGACATAGTTCGAAAAGCTATGTTTGATGCGGTAAATTCTAAGGCTGGAACCTATAGAAATGGGCTTGAGTTTATGCAAATTGCCCGCAAAACCGGCACTCCAGAGATAAACTCCATGGGTGAAAGCCATAAGTTATTTATTGCTTATGGCCCCTACCATGGCCCGCGCTATGCAATCTCTGTGTTCATAGAACACGGCAAAACTCCACGTCAAGATGTTGCTATAGCGAGTAAGATATTGCGATATGTGCTTGCTTATCTGGAAAGACGCCGGTACTTTTTTTCTACTTTCAAAATAAATTTGCCTATAGATCTGATTGTACTAAAATTACTCAGTACAATCAGATTTATTAAATGCACCTATCTAAATATTACCTACCAACTTTGAAAGAGATCCCAGCTGGTGCTGAAATTGCTTCTCATCAATATATGTTACGTGCGGGCTTAATCAAGCAGACAGCATCTGGCATTTACTCTTGGTTATCGCTCGGTTTGCGCATGCTTAGGAATATTGAAGACATCATCAGAGATGAAATGAATAAAGCTGGTGCGATTGAGGTATTAATGCCTTGTGTACAACCAGCAAGCCTTTGGCGAGAGTCAGGGCGTTATGATGATTACGGCAAAGAGATGCTGCGCATTAAGGATAGGCATGAGAGTGATATGCTTTTCGGACCAACGCATGAGGAGGTAGCAACTGACCTAATCAGGGGTACAGTAAAGAGTTACAAGGATTTGCCACTTTGTTTATATCAGATTCAATGGAAATTTCGTGATGAAGTAAGGCCGCGTTATGGTGTTATGAGAGGTAGGGAATTTTTGATGAATGATGCGTATAGCTTCGATATAGACTACGAAAGTGCACTGAGTGCATATAATTTAATGCACAAAACCTACATAAAAATCTTCAAACGCATGGGACTTACTCCAATTGGAGTAAAAGCAGACACAGGGCCAATTGGAGGAAATTTAAGCCATGAATTTCACATATTGGCAAGCACTGGTGAAAGCACTTTATATTACGACAACAAATTTTCTGAGTTGCTAGAAAGTGAAGATATTGAAAGTTTGAAGAGCATATACGCAGTTGCAGACGATATGCACGACCTCAAAACTTGCCCTATACCGCAAGAACAGTTAAGCATTAGCAAGGGTATTGAAATAGGGCACATTTTTTATTTTGGCGATAAATATTCAAAGCCAATGAATGCAAAAGTCACCTCACACGATGGAAAGAATGTCAATATACATATGGGTTCGTATGGCATTGGAGTTTCAAGGCTTGTTGGTGCAATAATAGAAGCTTTTCATGATGATAAAGGAATTATCTGGCCAGAAGCAGTGGCTCCTTTTAGGATTGGTTTAATCAATTTACAAACAAAAACTAGCGAATGCGTGGAGATTGCAGACAAAATATACAAAGCTTTAAAAAGCGATGAAGTACTTTACGATGATACGGAGGGAAGTGTAGGAGTGAAATTTGCTAGAATGGACCTAATAGGCTTACCGTGGCAAATAATTGTGGGAAAGAAAGCAGTAAGTGAAAATATAGTCGAAATAAAAAATAGGACAACTGGAGAAATTGAGGAAATGCAGATTGAAGAAGCAATAAATCGCTTCAGTGCAGAATGATACGCGGTATCGGCACTGACATAGTATATGTACCAAGGATATTGAAAATACTGCAGAAGTACGGTGAAAAATTCCTCAATAAAGTCTACACTGAGCGGGAAATAGAGATAAGCAGAAAGTACAACAGTCAAGAAATACGGGCAAAATATTTTGCTAAACGTTTTGCAGCAAAAGAGGCTTTTGTTAAAGCACTTGGCAGTGGATTCAGCCTTGGCATTACAATGAAAGATATAGAAATATACAGTGATATAAGAGGAAAGCCACATCTAGCCATTGGCAAGGATTCTATCTCCAAGGACCACATAATTCACCTCTCCCTAAGCGATGACGGGGATTACGCTACTGCATTTGTTGTAATCTGCAGCTAGTTTTACAACTATTGTGATTTAAACTAGCCAAAAAAAACTACTTGACAACCTCCGCTGTTACCCTTCCAATAGTATTGGAGCTATTCATTTAGCTTCAATCTGTGCAGATTAAACGACGAAAGTATCACAGTTGGCGTCTTATGTTTAATTTTTTGCACTATGTGCACCTCATGTCTTTATTAATTTTACCTAGACTTCTAGGTTTTTCCCTATATAAGCTGAAACGCGCTTATAAGTCGTTCAAGACAGTATAGTACGCCAATTTGCAGGATTAGAGAGTGAGCAACTTCTACCACGGGATTTCTTTTGTCTTTTTTTCTGCTTGGTAAATTTCTTAAATATTTATTACTAAAGTAGTATCCCAGATCCAAGTGTCAAGCACTGGCATAACACCCTCCTAATGCTAACTATGGCTTAGAAAGAGAATGTAGGAAAGAAGAGAAATAGGGTAAACTCCAGTATTTTGGCAACAATAGGAGGTTACCCTATGAATAAAAATATAACAGAATTATTATGTTTTGTAGACAATTGTTGTAAAATAATAGATGGAAATTTTGCAAGTAAATTATTACCCAACGGTAAAAAACACACAAGAGTGCCAGAAATCTGAAATTATAACAATAATTCTATTATACCATCAATCTAGGTATGATGACTTTAAATCATTTTATCAAAACTATCTAAAGTTATTACATAAGTCAGACTTTCCAACACTACCTTTATATGATAGGTTTATTGCGTTGAAGCCAAGAGTTTTATGGTATTTAGCAATTCTGCTGCAATGGTTATGTGAGCAGGCCAGGTGTTTCTGTATGCTCCTAGAGTGTGATGGTATGATAAATATTAATAGTACAGTATAACTTCTTCATCTTTTTTAATTTGATCAGCTTTGACATCACCAAGTGCTGTATTTGCTTTATATGAACAGTAACATCCTATTGCAAGAGCAGCAAATGCAGCTACAGTAAGTGTGATACATATTGCTAAATAAGGTGCTGTTAAGCTTGCACAAACTGCAAATGCTACAGTTAACACAAAAGAAGCAGCAGCATATTTACCATGTTTTCTATTCTTAGTACTTACCTTTTTACTTGAGTTTAAAATGCTTGACTGCACTGCCTTACCAGTTGAGAACTCTTTTAATGCTGATGCAAATTCTTTCCTTTTTCCATTTAATCTTTCATAGTAATCTTTATCATGCGGGTATGCTTCCTTCAACTTTTTCTTAATGACACTTACATCTTTATCAATATTCTCCTGAATAATCCTTGCGTTTTCTAAAGCAAATACTCCACAATTGCAATAATCACCTTCTCGCTGCTGGCGAAATGATAATTCATGAAATTCAATATTTGGTTGCTCCTTTTGTTCTTGTAAATCACGTAAGTAATTATATTGTTCTTTATCTTTAGCGCTTATTGATCCTCCAAGAGAATCAACAAAGGAAACTTGATTTTTGTATGCAACTAACAATACCCAGTGATTTCCACCATTATTAACAATCGATATTAATATTTTATCTCGATTGTTCTTCAACATATCCAAATGTTTCTGTTGAAATGCAGGTTTTACAGGATCCACAAAAATTACACCATTATCTTTATTCCATTTATAATAGTGTTTTGCTAACGCTGCTAAGTCAGAATTAGAGATCCACTTGCTGTAGTTGCCTTTGTTGATGGTTTGATCAATAAACTTATTGCAATTAATAATAGTGCCAACAGGACGTTTATTCAACAGAAGTACACCAGAAGATATGTGCTTATCTAGTTTCTTTGCATCGTTATAGCTGATATCATTATCACTGAGATCAAGTTCCTCAAGCTTTGTAAGTTTCTTAAGTAATTCTGCTGCCCACTCATAACCAATGTAGTTGCTTCTTAAATCAAGGTTAGTAAGCTTAGTAAGCTTAGCCAATTCCATTGCGCTTTTATCACCAATACCGTTATTAGATAAATTAAGGCTAGTAAGGCTGGTAAGTTTAGCCAATTCTCTTACACCTTCACTACTAATATCGTTATTAGATAAATTAAGGCTAGTAAGGTTAGTAAGCTTAGCCAATTCTCTTACATATTCATCACTAACTTTACAATTTGCTATACTAAGTTTTGTAATGCTTGGGTTATCTTTTAAAAATTCTACTAGATGTTTTATGTTTATATCCGGTATAACCTCAGAGACAAGAATGACATCATTATCACTTGAAGACTCATCAATTTTATCTGGAGTGATACAAAGAGAGTTATCTTTTTTGTTTACGTATTTTTCGAAATCCATATCTTTTCCTTATAAGCTACATAAACATTTTAACCAATATTTCAGCAATTGTCAAATAATAATAGAAAGTACCGTATTCTATAGCGCTACAAAAATTTCAATTATTTACTTTTGCCAAAACCACAAAAAGTACGTACCTTTGTGAGAGCTTGTTTGGTAAAAATAGGGTTGTGAAAATATAGGCTTGAAATTATTGCAACAAAGTTAGGCAAGCTAGTTCATATGTATATTTAGTAAAAGTAAGCCAATATAGCCAATTTCAGCGAATAGCAAAGTTACAATAAGCAAAAGTTCGCAAGGAACTAGCGGTATACATCGAGTAAATAAAATTTATTACCTACCTTTGCCCAAGTGGTACAGACCACAGGAAGAGTGTTACCCAAGTAGCTCATCTAGGATGCTACTTTAGTAATAAATATTTAAGAAATTTATCAAACGAGAAAAAAAGCAAAAGAAGCCCTGACCATTGTCTACTTTCAGTATTGGCGTTTTTGTGTCTTAAACGCAGCAATTTAGCTGCTTTTAAATGCAACTAGTCTAAGCTATAATATTTAAGAAATTTATCAGACAGAGAAAAAAGACAATAAAACCACGAGGTAGCTAGTTATTCCACTCTCTATTTTAAAATCCGGCGTTGGGTGATGTCTTAAACGACTTATAAGCGCGTTTCAGCTTGTATGGGTAAAAACCCGAAGTTTTAAAAAGACATGCAGTGCACATAGTGCGAAAAATTAAACAATAGTACGCCAAATACAAGCTTTCTTGTCATTTTAACCTATAGAGATTGGGAAGTTAAATAAATAGCTTCACTACTATGATAGTGGTGAAGGCGAAGGTTGTCAAGTAGTTTTTTCGCATATTTCAAAACTGGTTTGATATGCGAGAGGTCTAAGTTGTATGACATAAGGTTATCTGTACCAATTCTGTATGTAAATCTCTAACTAGAACTTCAGCATATTCTCTTTGAACGATTATGCTGATCTTGGTTTCAGATGCTGTGATAGCGAGCATTTCTATTTTTTTTTCGCTCAAGACCTTGAGTATGCGGTGCATCACTTCAGCGTTGGACATAACGCCAATACCAATTATTGAAATTTTAGCTACGTTATTGTTTATGATATAGCTCCCATTCAGTAACTTTTTCATTAAATCAATATCAAATTCGGAAATTACAATACTTGATCCGTGTATCATATCAATTTTAATGTTTGCCCCTGCAATATCCCTTAAAATATGCAAGGTATCTGTAAGGTTAGCAAAAGTTACAAGAGCCTCATTAGTGCTATAAGTTATTCCAGTAATTGTATATCTCTCCAGTATATCTTTTTTGTCCAGTACTACAGTTCCTTCCACCTCTTTAAAGGTGGACAGCACTTGTACTTTAATGTTATGTTTCATTGCAAGCTGTACTGAACGATTATGTAGTATTTTAGCACCAGATGACGACATCTCCAACATTTCATCGTAAGAGATAGATTTGAGCTTGCGTGCTTTTGGAACAATTTTCTGATCAGTTGTATATACTCCATCAATATCAGCGAAAATCTCGCAAACTTCGACGTTAAAAGCTACCGATAAGGCAACTGCTGATATATAAGAGCCTCCTCTTCCAAAAGTAGTAATTCTATCATCATGTATACCATGAAAGCAGGCAATGATCGCTACAGTATACCATTCAGTAAAAGGCCTTTTCAGATGATCAATCTCTATTGTTTTTATTTTAGACTTGGAATAAAGATCATCTGTTATAATCGGTAACTGCCAGGCAAGCTAAGATTTAGCGTTTATTCCAATAGATTGGAGAGTGATTGCTAACATGCCGCAAGAAATCTGTTCTCCCGCTGAAAGTATAACGTCATATTCCGACAGCTCTCGTTTGCAGCTTAAATCTGAGATTTGTCTAGCCTGAAAAGCCATTTGATCAGTAAATCCCGCAACGGCGGATACAACGACGATTACATTACAACCTCTCTCAACATCCTTTTTTATCAAATTTGCAACTCGGTTTAAGTCAGTTAATGAGGTCCCACCAAATTTTTATGATTATATTGTCCATAGCTACAATATAGCCTTCCTCCAGAAAAAAATATAGCGCTAGTTGATATAAACTTTAAAAGGCTCAGTTATTCTCCATAGCAAAATCCCTAGCTAGGAATAGCGAACCACAAATCAGTATGGTTTTGACATTCTGGATAGGAACTTTTAGTATGTGGTTTAATATGGCATCACTGATCGATTCACATTCAATAGCATTTATCCCTATATTATTCGCTCCCTCTTTGATTAGACCTGTATTTGTTGCTTTGGGCTCAGACTTAACACAAACCGCACATAATAACTTGATATATGATTTTAAGTGTTCCAAAAACTCTTCCACGTTTCTGTTACGAGTAACACCAAAAATCATATAGATACCTTCAGCAAAATTATCTTTCATCCAATCAGCTAACACTCTGGCACCATCGTTATTGTGCGCACCATCTAAAAATAATTGCCAATCTTTCGGTAACAAAGAAATTAAACTGCCCTCTTTTATAAGCTCTAGTCGTGCAGGCCAGTAGGTATGTTGTAAACCTGAAGCTATATCCTCTTCTCCAATATCAAATCCATACTTTCCACTCAAAATGCTACATGCTGCGATAGCGTTTCCTGCATTAATTATTTGATGATCGCCCTTCAAAGAAGGCAAAGGAAATTCTATTGATTGAATAGCCGATTGGAAAATAATTCGAGCTACAGCGTGTGACGCTGGAATCCACTTATTTTTTTGCTGGATCCAAGTGTTAGCTACTTGGATGACAGACAGTTGTTTACTGCAATTCCACTCAAAGCCACCTCTATATAGAGGAGATCTCTTATTGATTGCATATTGCTCTAGCGTATTCATTATGGACTTTTCTTGTGGTGCTATTATGCAAGGAACATTATGCTTCATTATTCCAGCCTTCTCACCTGCTATAATCTCTACAGTTGGACCAAGATATTCCATATGATCAAGTGCAATGGAAGTAATGATTGTTAAGATCGGATTATCTATAACATTTGTTGCGTCAAGTCTTCCACCAACGCCTACTTCGACTAAAGTTACATCGGCTTTATGACGAGAGAAAGCTAAGAATGCTGCAATTGTTGCAGCTTCAAACAAAGTGATAGGCTGATCTGCGATTGCAGTGCGGCATTCTTCTAATAAGCTATATAATTCATTATCGTCGATATGACTCCCTGCAACGACTATTCTCTCATTAAAATTAACTAAATGTGGAGAAGTGTATGCATGGACCTTATATCCCGCTGACTGCATTATGTACCTCATAAAAGATAATGTTGAACCTTTTCCATTAGTTCCAGCTATGTGAATTGCCTGAGGCATCTTTTTTTCTGGACTGCCTAACTTACTTAGAAAGCTTTTTATGCGCTCAAGAGAAAAGTCTTTTGGTCTTCTACCAAGTGGCTTAGGCCAGTGAGGCATGTATATCATAGATTGTTATTACATTTTAATTCATCTATAACACTCGCTATACCATACGTATCAATTTTTTCACTGAATTGGGAACGTTGACTAATAGAAATACTTATTCCATTCATTACAACATCATTTATTAAGAAAGAACTGTTACTTTTAGCAACTTTAAAGTCAATATTTGTAAATTCTTCATCGCCGTAGGAAAATCTTGTACTAACCAAGCAAATTCCATCATCACCTGCTTTTGAGCCCATTATGGTCATTTCGCTGTTATTCATGTACTGATACAAAATTTTGACGCACAAATGCGTAAGATACATCTCATATTCTTTCAAGAAACTTTCTCTTTCTTTTTGGGTAGTCAAAGTCCAATGTTTTCCCATTACAAATCGGGATATTTCTTTGAGATTAACATTGTTTCGAATGATCTCCTGAAGCTTTATATATATACATTCCAGATTTCTTTTCTTCTCCTTTGTATATATGCTATCCACTTGTTGCTTCATAGCATGCACAAAAATTTTGTGATCTACACAGCTGGTGTAAGCACCTGAAGAAATTATAACAAAAACAATAATGATTAAAGCTTTAGTAATGTTCATAAGGTACACTTATTGACCACAGCACTCAAAATACAAAGTTTAATAAAGATAGTTAGTTTACTGTTGACTGCAATATACATATAGACACAACTCATGTAAACTAGCTATAATTATAAGGGTCTGTTCTATACGTTATGAGTTAAGTTAAATTTCCCGAGCGATAATTTCTAGTCAAGGGAATTGCCTCTATTAATTTCATTGAAATTAATACGTGATGCCCACTTTAACTTTAGGTCTCAGGAATCTACTAAGACTGACGGTAGATACGGATCCTATTCCAGTTGATTTAGATTTATGCTCTACCGACACAAAGAACAAGGTGCTTTTTTCTGTTCACCCGATGAGATATTTCAGGTTGTAATTGATGTTGAGAAGTATCCTGATTTTGTTCCTTGGTGCAAAGCTATTTATATAAAAGAAAAAATTGATGGTCAAATGGTTGTGGATCTTCTAGCAGCTTTTCATGGTATTAAAGGAAAGTATACATCAGGAGTAAACTTTCTTTCTCCAAGCAGAACAAATGAAGGTTGGATAAAAGCTGTATCATCAAATGGAATATTCAAACATTTATACAATAAATGGAAATTCATTCCTATAGGTGAAAATAAGACCATGGTGAAGTTTTACATAGAATTTGAGTTTAAATCTAGCTCGCTTTCAACTCTATTAAACTCAGTGTACAAATATACACAAAGCAAAATAATTGCTGCATTCAAAGAAAGAGTTGAGAGCCTTGCTAAGTAAAAGTTATCTTGATATTATTAATATAGATACGTAATTTTCTTAGTAATTTTAATGTTTATATTGTAATGATTTTCAGACTATTGCTTTTACTAATTTTTATAAGTGTTAATTCTTATGCAGTTATTAAACAAGACTTATCAAACAGCCAGTGCACTCGAAAAACTGGTGAAACAACAGCAGAAGAACTATTATCACCATTGCCCGATGACAAATCACTAGGAGATCCAAAAGCGCCAATTTTAATGATAGAATATGCTTCGCTCACTTGTTATCACTGTTCCCTTTTTCATAAGGAGGTTTTTCCTGCAATTAAAAAGAAATATATAGATACGGGCAAAATGTTATATATATTCCGTCATTTTCCTCTGGATTATAGGGGATTAAAAGCTGCAATGCTAAGCTATTGCTATGAAAAAGAAGAAGACTATTTTAATTTTAACAAAGCTGTTTTTAATTCAATAGACTCGTGGAACTATTCTGATTTAAGCGATTTAACTGTACTACAAAGGATTGCTGCACTAAGTAACTTAAAGCAAGACCTGTTTAACCAATGCATCGATGAAAAGAAAAACAAGGAAGTGTTTGACAAAATTATAAACGATAAATCACTGGCAATAAATAAGCTTGGTATTACGGCTACTCCAATATTTTTTATCAAGCTTAGCAACGATAAATCATGTACAGAACATAATAAAATTAAACACGAGGGATATAAAACATTAGAATACTTCACTAATGTAATAGATAAGCTATATGAAAAAGCTATAGTGAAATGATACCACTGTAGCTTATCATAAAAAACCCCTATGTTGAATTATCGTTTTTTATCACTGCTTGTTGTTTCTTACGCTCAAATTCTCTTTTTTTACTGTGCCAAGCATAATAATACATAGCAATTTTGTTTTCTATTAATATTATTGTTCCATCATAAAACTGAACCATATCCATAACTTTTTTCTGGGCTTCATCAAAACGTTCCCTATATTTCTCGCGATAAGCTGGGTTATGTAACAATGTAACCCCCTCATCTTTGTTAGATTTTTTGCTTAACGTTTCAACTTCACTAGCAATATTATAAGACATATAACCTCCTGTAATTGATTATGAAAATTATATTTTAACTAAAGAGAAATGCTCATGAGCATTTCCTCAAATTCTAGTATGACAATCTACCGATTATTATACTAGTTAATTATACTATTATATATAATAATTTTTGTCACTTAAAATTTTACGCTGTAAAAAATACTAACCTAAAATAAATGTTTTTACCATTTTTAAGCTGACATATATTTATTTTATATAAATTAAACCTTTAATATAAGACATGGCACGCAACAACTCTAGCATGAAATTATCATACATAAGAGATTTATTCGCAAAGGAATACAAAAAAATAGAAGGATACTGTATTTTTGAAGAAAAGAAACGCATCCAAATTAGCGCTGAAGAAGGAAAGCTGCTCAGTTTATTTATAAAAATCCATAAAGTAAAAAGTATCGTTGAAATTGGTACATTATACGGATATTCGTCAATTTGTATGGCAAAAGCTCTACCTGAATGTGGCCATATATACACAATAGAGAACAATCCTGAGCACTTAAATATAGCAAAAAAAAATTTTAGTGCTTTCAATCTGAGCAATAAAATTACTTTAATAGAAGGCAACGCATTGGAAAAACTGAATGAGTTGTCAACAAAAGCACCGTTTGACATGATGTTCATTGATGCCGATAAAGGTGGCTATCATAAATATTTAGATTGGGCAGAGCTTTATATTAAACAAGATGGACTTATTGTTGCAGATAACACTCTATTATTTAACACGGTGTTTTTAGAATCACCTCAAAAGGAAGTATCAAAAAAATCATGGCAGGCTATGAGAGAATTTAATCGTAGATTATCAGACGAAGAAAAATATTACTCTATGTTGATTCCAACTGATGAAGGGATGACTGTAGCTTTAAAGCTAACATGAGTTAAAAATCAAAGTCGGCATAATGCTTAGGAGGAGTTAATCCAGAAACCCTTTCTAATAACATCTCACGAAAACAAGGCCTTGACTTAATAATAGAGTACCATTCTTTTAAAATTCTACTTTTTCCCCATGGAAAACTATTTACATAGTCCATTACAGAGATATGTGACGCTAAAGTAATGTCAGCCAAAGTGAACTTATCGGTTGCAAGCCAAACGTTTTTGCTAATTAAGTGTTCAATGTATTTTATATGGCAAGACAGGTTATGCTGAGCTGCATGAAGAAACCTAGAGTCAGGGCTGCGGTTAATTATTACTTTTTCGTTTATAATATATTTAGTAACTTCGTTGTAAAACTTGTTATCAAACCAGTTAACTAAAGCGCGTATTTTAGACTTAACAACAGTAGACAAATCGAGCAATTTGATATCACTGCTGTAAGTATCTTCTAGATACTCACAAATAGCAGTGCTGTCTGTTATAATAAAATTATTATCCACAAGTACTGGTACTTGTCCGGTTGGATTAATCTCCATAAATTCATTCCTCTTCTCCCACGGATTCTCGTATACTAAATCACAACCTAACTTTTTCTCCTTGAGAAGAGCTCTAACCTTTCGTGAGAACGGACAAAGAGAGAAGTGATATAAAATCATAATTAATTTCTATGTGTAACTCATGCAACCCAAACTAATCATAGATTACCATAGAATATGCTTTGCTAAATAAAAAAAAAGTATAATATTTTACAAGGTATGCAGGCAAAAACTCTGTAACTTGGTAAGGTCAGAGATGAAGCAGCCATATCAGAATCTTTTTGGGTTGCATACCTATTGAACTGTTTGTTTATCGTAAGTTATGAACATAGCATTAAAATATCGTCCTAGTAGCTTCAAAGATCTAGTAGGTCAAGATATATTAGTACGTATATTAGAAAACGCTTTTACTCTCAACAAAATCCCACAATCCATACTGCTCTCTGGTAGCAGCGGAGTTGGTAAAACTACCACAGCAAGAATAATAGCTTTATGTTTAAATTGTTCCTTAGGGCCAACTTTTGAACCCTGTGGATCATGTGAAAATTGTCTAGCGATAAAGAATTCAAGTCACCCGGATGTGATAGAGATTGACGCAGCAAGTCACACTAGCGTTGAAGATATCAAAGTAATCCTAGGAGATATTTGCTATTCACCTATAAACTCCAAATTCAAGGTTTACATTATAGATGAAGTACACATGTTATCCAGCAGTGCATTTAATGCATTGCTTAAAACCCTAGAAGAACCACCATCTAGCGTAAAGTTTATTCTGGCAACCACAGAGATAAAAAAGATACCGATAACTATTATTGCACGTTGTCAAAGGTTTGATTTGCATAACATCCCTGCAGCTAAAATAGTGGAGCGGTTGAATGACATTGCACAAAAAGAAAATTATCTCATTGAAAATGGGGCATCAGAATTAATTGCACACCACTGTAGCAATTCGATGCGTAACGCTTTATTTTTAGTAAATCAAGCAGTTTTATATAGCAAAGATAGTATAATATCCATCAAGAATGTAATAGAAATACTCGGTCTGGTAGATAAAGATATTATATTTGATCTACTGGAAGCAATATTAGATGGTGATTTACAGAAGGCTCTGTCAGTATTCGACAAGGCAATAAAGACAGCAAACCCAATCAGTGTCTTCGAAGGTCTATTGCAAACAATCCAATTAATATGCCGTTATTTGATTACGAAAGAAATTGATAGTTCAGTTATAGAATGTGAAAAGAGCAGGATAAAAGACTTAAGTGCAAAGAAATCTTTAATATTTTTCTCGAGATTGTGGAAGATGTTGCTCAAGGGAGTTCAGGATATAAAAACTTCAACATGTAATGATATTGCTGCTGAAATGATGTTAATTAGCCTCTGTTATCTTTCTGATTTACCTTCTCCCGAGCAAGTGGTCAAAAAAGTTCTTACGCAGAATACACAGCAAAGGAATATGCGTAACGCAGAGAGCGCACAGCAAAAAAATTACGATTTTGATAAAATTCTGCAACTCTTACAACAGAATAACCAAATTTATCTTTACAAACAGCTATGTACTAATCTACAATTAGTAGATTGCAAACCTGGGTATTTAAAATTAAGAGCCGCATCTCGGTTGAACAACAGTTTTTGTAATGACTTGAAAAATTACTTAAATCAAGTGACTCAACAAGAATGGGTTGTCACAGTTGATGTAGGCTGTATGAACAGGGAAGTAAGTAATTTGAATTATGCACCTGAAGTCAAGAATATACTTGATACGTTTAAAGGTGCAAGGGTAGTTAATATAGAGAATAGGGAGTAGGTTGTGGATTTTAGTCAAATAATGAAGCAAGCACAAGAGATGCAAAAAAAGCTTGCGAAAGCTCAAGAGAAGTACATTGGAAAAGAATTTCAAGGTGTTTCCGGGGGTGGCGAAGTTTCTGTGTTAGTGGAAGTTATAAAAATAGGTAGTTATAAAGCTAAGAAAGTAAACATAGATTTAGAGCTTATGAGAAACGAGGAGAAAGATATAGTAGAAGATTTAGTAACAGCGGCGTTCAACGATGCCATTAAAAAGGCAGAGGAAGACATGGCAAATGCGACCTCTGATCTTGCAGGCATGATGGGGTTACCACCCGGGTTTAAACTCCCCTTTTAAAAATTCTCTGTATTGCTAACTAGGTTTCTGTATCTTTGATACTAGAGTTGTTTCATATGATGTACCTGAAATATTATGCAAAGATAAAAGAAATCGCAGTAATGATGCAGAAAGCAAAGAAATACTAGAGTCAGTAAGAAAATACCGAAAAATCAAAGATAAAAAGTTATATTATTATCTTTTTATTAATAAAATTTTTACCTTCCTCTTAAAAATTGGTTTAAATGTCAAATATTTTATGTTATTAAGTTAGTACTTGACTTAACTTTAGTTTTTACTTAAATTGCTAAAGTGGAATTTTAATTTTTTTTTAACGAGGGCAATTATGCATTATAAAAAGTTTTTTTCAGCAACCGCTTTAGTGACGTTGCTAAGTTTATCAAACGCTGCTTTTTCAGATCCTGTTGGTCCAATAGCTGATGAAGAAACTAGCTACTACATTCGCCTGCAATACAATGGTGAATTTTTACCTTTTAAAACAGAAATTAAGGGTATTGAGTATAAAAAAGGTAATGAAGACCAAGATCCTTTAAAAGCTTCTTTTATTGCTGGTGGTGTTGCGTTTGGTTACAAAATGGACGATATCAGAGTTGACACTGAGGGGCTCTATTCGCAGCTAAGCAAAAATGAGGTTGACGGTGCAACAGATACACCAAAAGTTGCAGATAATTTAACTGCATTTTCAGGGTTAGTTAACGTCTATTACGATGTAGCAATTGAAGATATGCCTATCACTCCATACGTTGGTGTTGGTGTTGGTGCAGCATATCTCAGCAATCCTTTAAAGGACCCTATGGGAGATAAAAAGCATGGATTTGGTTTTGCTTATCAAGCAAAAGCTGGTGTCAGTTATGAAGTAACTCCAGAAATCAAACTCTTTGCTGGGGCTCGCTATTTCGGCTCTTATGGCGCTAGCTTTGATAAACTAGGTGCTACAGCTGCTGCAGATGGAAGTAGTTCGCAACCTATTAAAGACGGGCTCAAAGTCCTTTACAGCACTATTGGTGCAGAAGCTGGAGTAGCATTTAACTTCTAGTCCATCTTAGCAGCTCTTCTTGTTGTCCCAGTTTTGTCATTCAAGTAACTGGTGCTGGGACCTAGAAAAAAGAAATGTGGATTCTATTGTTTTTAAGCGCTAGAATGACATATGTAGGCTACTTTAGTTTATGGAGTTATATGCTGGCAGCCGGTGCTAAGACATCTGATGTACTAGTTGGGTGCACAAATATACATACTTTTTTAAATTAAACCTTGAATTTTTGCTAGAAAATCAATATATTATATGTATGGAGTTTTAATTTGAGTTGTTATGTTAATCTCAACAACGAGTTTATGTATTAACAGTAGCACTAGTCTCACGCAGTATATTACTGAAGTGCAAAAGTTTCCTATGCTATCTCAAGAAGAAGAGGTGCGATTAGCAAAAAATTGGCACCAATACAAAGATATTTCTTCCGCTCATAAGCTGATTACCAGTCATTTGAATTTGGTAGTGAAAATTGCAATGAAATTCAAAAACTATGGACTGCTGCTTATGGACCTGGTCATGGAAGGAAACATGGGTTTAATGCATGCAGTGAAAAAGTTTAATCCTGATTTAGGGTTTCGCTTTTCAACTTATGCGGTGTGGTGGATTGAAGCTTCAATAAAAGACTTTATATTGAAATCTTGGTCGTTTGTAAAAATAGGCACAACGCAAGCGCAAAGAAAGCTATTTTTTAGTTTGCGTAAAATAAAAAAAAGAATTTTATGGTATACAAACAGAGAAACTTTAAGTAATGAGGAAATAAAAGCAATATCCAATGAACTTTCTGTATCTGAAGGAGATGTTGTACAGATGAGTTACCGTTTAGCTTGTAAGGACCAGTCGCTAAATAAGTGTATAAATATAGGTAATGACTCTAAAAAGGAGTTACAAGATATGATTCCATGTAACTCGGCTAGTCAAGAAACAACTTATCAAAATTATGAAGAAAAAGAATTAAAAGAAACAATTTTAAACAATGCACTGGCAAGTCTTAATGAAAGGTCAAGAGACATCTTTATCAGCAGATATTTGTCTGAAAATACTCAAACTTTAGATGAGCTTAGTAAAAAATATGGTGTTTCAAGAGAAAGAATAAGACAGCTAGCTGAGCAGGCGATAAATAAGGTAAGACAGCATATACAATCGGAGAGTTTAAAATTTGGCTTGCATGCGTAGATTTTTTGTACTTTTAATATTTTTTTCAGTAGGCGCTCTCGCATCGGTTAGTGATGTGCAGTTGAAGGAAAAATATAAGGATTGGCTTGTGTATACTACATTAGAAGATGGAGAAAAAGTGTGCTACGTCGTGTCTTATCCTAAGAAAAAAAGTGAGCATTATACAACTGATCGCAAGCCATATGTAATGGTCAGTTATGTCGATAAAAAAGCAGATGAGGTCAGCGTTACCTCTGGTTTTCAGTACGATAAGGAGCCTGTAGTTCTTAATGTCGATAAAAAAGTTAAATATACATTGCCCATAATACAGGGGAGTCTTGCATGGGCAGAGCACACAAAAACAGACCAAGAACTAATTCTCAAGATGAAACAAGGATTATCAATGGTGGTCAATGGAAAAACAAAAGCAGCAACTGTTGATGACACTTATTCCCTACTTGGTTTTCAAAAGGCATATCAGAAAATGCACGATTTGTGCCACATAAAATAAGCTATTTTTGCGTCTATTCTGCACTAGATCTATTGTATTATGGTAAGGAATTTTTGGGAGCAACGTAGATTAGCACCGCAGAATACTAGAAACGCTAACTATGGATTAGAAAGAGAATAGAGAGAAGAAGGGAAATATGATAAACTCCAGTATTTTAGCGATAATAGGAGGTTACCCAATGAATAAAAATATAACAGAATTATTCTGTTTTGTAGACGATTGTTGTAAAATAATAGATGGAAATTTTGCAAGTAAATTATTACCAAACGGTAAAAAACCCACAAGAGTGCCAGAAATCTGAAATTATAACAATAATTCTATTATACCATCAATCTAGGCATGATGACTTTAAATCATTTTATCAAAACTATCTAAAGTTATTACATAAGTCAGACTTTCTAAAACTACCTTCGTATGATAGGTTTATTGGGTTAAAGCCGAGAGTTCTATGGTGCTTGATGATCCTGCTGCAATGGCTATGTGAGCAGGCCAGGTGTTTTCTATATTGATCTAACACCTATTGCAGTATGCCAAAGAAAGAGAATCTCAAAAAACAACGTTTTTGCCAAAATTGCTAAAATAGGAAAGAGCTCTTATGATTGGTTTTATGGTTTTAAATTACATATGGTAATCAATGAAAAGGGTAAAATTCAAGGTTAACAAAGGGTAACGTTGATGATAGAAAACCATTTCCAGATCTAACACAAAAGTTAGTAGGTTTATTATTTGGGGATAAAGGCTATATTAAAAAGGATCTATTTTTAAAACTACTTGATAGAAATCTCAAACTTATAACCAAGGTAAAAAAAGGTATGAAAAATGCATTAATCTCGCTAAATAAGAAGATTTTTCTGAGTAAAAGATCTATCATTGAAACTGTATTTGGTTATCTGAAAAACAGATTAGAAATTGAACATACTTGCCATAAATCTCCTATTAATTTTTTAGTTCACATTTTTTCTACGCTTATTTCATATTCTTTACTACGCAAAAAACCTTCCATTTCCACCTCTTACTGACAGCTATGCAACAAAGCCATCCATAGTTAGCGTTATAAGGAGAAAGTTGTGAAAAATTTGATCAAAAGGGCACGGGAATTTGGTTATACTTTAATAAAAAACATGAACTAATAGAGAGAGTTTGTTAGAAGAAGGTGTTGATAGTGGTTTAAACTATGTTAATTCTTATTTGTCAGATCAAGTATGAATTACTACACGTGCCGGCTGTCGGACTTGAACTGACAACCTACTGATTACAAGTCAGTTGCTCTACCAATTGAGCTAAGCCGGCGTTAAATACGTTAACAATATACAATTATCAATGAATTTTCGTCAACTAATTTTTAAAATTATCAAAATACTGTATAATACAATAATATGGGAAAGTTTTTATTGAAGCCAAAAAAGAGCCTAGGGCAAAATTTTATTTTATCGAGTGAGATAACGAAAAAAGTAGTCGTTTTAGCTGGTAATCTGGAAGATTTTAACGTTATTGAAATTGGTCCTGGGTATGGTGCATTAACAAGGGAAATATTGGCACATAATCCAAGGTCTCTGCTTGCTATAGAAAAAGATAGCAATTTAGTGAAATACCATAATCAACTGTTGAATGAGTATCATGGAAGGTATAGAATTGTAGAAGCGGATGCACTGCATGTTATAGAAGAAAAGCTAATAGAACGTTCAGTCAAAGTCATTGCTAATCTACCTTACAATGTCTCGGTAGCATTATTTTTGAAGTGGTTAAACAACATAAAATTTTTTACAAGTTTGACATTGATGTTTCAGAAAGAGGTAGCAGATCGCATTATAGCAAGACCTAATTCCAAAGACTATGGTTCTCTATCGGTGCTAAGCCAGTTACTGTGCAATATAAGAAAGGAATTTGATATTGAACCTAAAGAGTTTTTTCCAAGGCCGAAAGTGCGTTCTTCAGTAATTACAGTAAATCCTTTACCTACCGAAAGATTTGCAGTAAATTTGGAAACCTTGACAAAATTAATGCGCGCTGTTTTTGCTCAAAGAAGAAAGATGCTAAGGAATAGCTTGCAAAATATAACAAGTCATGCTGAAACCATTCTTGAAAACGCCAAATTAAATGGTAACGAACGTCCAGAAAACTTAACTATTGAACAATTTTGTTTGCTTGCAAACGTTATACAAAAAGAATTGTTCAATAGTTAAGATAGCAGATTAAATCTGGATGTTAAACAACTTAGTAATTTTTGAAATACAGCGCTAATTATAATTAGCCACTCTAGTAAATATTTTGTTAATATGCTTATATTATAATAACGGGTTTAATTAATTAGGTAATGCTATGGATAACACAATAACATTTGAACTACCAGCAAATGAATATAACATTGAGTCTTCTTTCAATCATCGTGAAGGTTATGAATCTATACGGATATGAGGATACAACGAGGAAGGCTCTGTGTCTTTGCTGGACTATAGTCGTTCTCATGATCCAAACGATATGACTTATTACACAATGCTAACATTTCCTAACTGTGTTGAAGATAACCTTCAAAAAGATTTG
Source organism: Wolbachia endosymbiont of Tettigetta isshikii (assembly GCF_041154185.1). Taxonomy (NCBI): domain Bacteria; kingdom Pseudomonadati; phylum Pseudomonadota; class Alphaproteobacteria; order Rickettsiales; family Anaplasmataceae; genus Wolbachia; species Wolbachia endosymbiont of Tettigetta isshikii. The sequence continues at coordinate 21,115 of NZ_JBFTEN010000009.1, forward strand.
TCTATCAACAAAATTGAATTTGATCATGAAAGTGATAACCCTACTATCAATGTGAAGTTTCAAGCCGAAGCCGAAACAGATATCCAGGCTATCAAAGATAGTATTAAAAATTGTGGGTTTAAAGTGAAGTGAGTAAAAAGGACTCTGTAACACAGAGTCTATATCACCTTAACTCTTGACTTTACCTTATAAAATTTATACTTTATTTACTGTTGTAGTCTAAGTTTATAGGGTCGAAATATGGCGTTAAATCCGCTAGAACAGTTTAAGATACATACAATAGTAGAATTACCCAAACTATTTGGGCATGATATAAATTTTACCAACTCATCTCTTTTTATGATGATTTCGGTAATATCAGCTATATTCTTCTTGCTCTTGGGAGTAAGGAAAAGATCATTAATACCAGGATATTTGCAAGCTGCAGTTGAGTGTGTATATGATTTTGTGATTTCAATAATAGAAAGTAACACTGGAAGGAAAGGCTTGGAGCACATTCCTTTGATATTTACAGTATTTATTTTCACTTTGTCGTGTAATTTAGTAGGCGTTCTTCCTTATAGCTTTACAGTTACAAGTCATGTGATAGTTACTTTTGCCTTATCGATGGTAGTTTTTACTTACACAACAATTGTTGGGTTCAAAGAAAGGGGAGTAAAGTTTTTACGCACATTGTTGCCAGAGGGCACTCCGTTGTGGTTGGCACCCATGATGGTTTTCATTAAGCTATTTGCCTACTTGGCAAGGCCTATAAGTTTATCAATAAGGCTTGCAGCAAATATGATTGCGGGTCATACGATCATCAAAGTGATAGCGGGGTTTATTATGAATATGCACGTAACTCTAACCCCTATACCGTTTTTATTCATAATCACATTAATAGGGTTTGAAATCTTCGTTGCAATTCTACAGGCTTATATATTTACTATATTAACATGCGTATATTTGTCAGATGCAGTAAAGTAATTGACTTTTCTTTAGAACATTATATAATTAATACATAAAGAAATAGTTAAAGGTGATATATGGATTTAGTAGCTTTAAAGTTTATAGCGATTGGTTTAAGCGTACTTGGCACGTTCGGGGCAGGTCTTGGTGTAGCAAATATATTTTCTACTTTGCTAAGTGGGCTTGCAAGAAACCCTGAGTCGGAAGGTAAAATGAAAATTTACGTTTATATTGGTGCTGCTATGGTTGAATTTATGGGGTTACTCGCGTTTCTCCTTGCAATGTTATTGATGTTTGTTGCTTAACACATGCCACAGCTTGATGTTTCAACTTTCTTTTCTCAAGTTTTTTGGTTTTTAATTCTTTTCTCTTTACTTTTTTTTGTAGTAAGTTGTTTATTTCTACCAAAGTTAGATGAAATAATAAGCATTAGGAGTAAGAAGGCACTGGATTCTTTTAATAGTTCCATCCACCTTCTAAAACTTATAGAAAACCAGACTGTTAAATATAACGCAGCTTTAAACGAATCTAGAACGCAAGCAAAAAAGATTGTGGATAATGCACTTACCCAAGTAGAAGAAATGAGAGCAAGTCTGAAAGATATATTAGAAGAGGAAGACAAAAAAATGAGCAAACTTGTTGAAGAAAAAGTAGCAAGATTTAAATCTGAGTACATTGATGAACTAAAGCGAATAGCTACTGGTATTGCCTTAATTTACTACAGTAAATTGACCAATTCTGAAATTGAAGAGGAGTTTGTTGCTAGCTTGGTATCTAAAGAATTCTAGGGGTTTTATGTCTACGTCACTGATTGTCAGTCTTGCTTTTTTCGTAGGTTTTATCCTTTCATATAAATTACTAAAGAAGGTGATAAAAAACGCTCTTAATAATAAGCGTAACAAGAGCAAACTTACGAATGAAGAGGTTGAAAAATTCAGAAGAGATATGTTGGAGTATTATAGAGAGTCTTCTGAGAAATACAAAAGATTAGATGCAGAAGTTAATAAAATGATGAATGAAGCTCTTGATAAGGCTAATAGTATCATTAAACACAGTAGAAAGCAGCTGGACCAGACGTTAGATGATAATACCCGTTCTCATTTAAAGAAAGTTACTGACCAAGTTGAAAAAACCATTGGAGATTTACAAGCTAATACAGCAAGTATAGCAGCTGACGCTGTAAAAAAAATAATGCAGGAACACAAGGATGACAAGCGCAGCAGCGAGGTCATATCTTCACTTTCACGTGATTTAAATAAAAAATTGCATTAGATTTAATGCAACAGCTGCCTATACTTCAAATTAATGATATAGAAAAAATCAAGCTTGACTCCAGTTTGTGTAAAGAGCAAGAAAAGTTTTTTTACTACAAGTTTAATATAGTTCCTTGGCAAAAATTAAATAATACTACTTTTTTTATGGTTGAAGATGCAAGTCAAGATATCAACCACTGGATCAAGGCTAACTACGGTGATGGTTGCATACTAATAGAAGCAGATGGTGAACAGATTTTAGATTTTCTTAACTCGTACTTTGATGTTTCAGAATTTGCAAGCAACTATTTATTCCATAAAAACCATAATTTTTTAGCCAAGAATATTAAACTAAGTTCAATATTTTTTGCTTCTTTCTTTATTATAACTTCAATTTTAATACTAACAGAGAAGTATACATACTTTGCTTTAATGTTGATATTTATAGTTGGATGTTCTAGCTATTTGTTCAAATTTATAATTACAGTTTTGGCTTATATGAAACCTACAACCGAAAAATAGATTATGATAAGATAAACGAAGAAGATTTTCCTATATATACAATTTTATTGCCCGCCTTTAAAGAAGGCACAGTGATAAAGCAATTGATTGAAAGCATTGAAAGTTTGGATTACCCAAAATCAAAATTAGATGTAAAGCTCCTTATAGAAAGTGATGACCAGGAAATGCTTTTAGCTGTAGAAAAACATACTTTACCGCAATATTTTGAAGTGATAAAAGTGCCTCATTCTTTGCCTAAGACGAAGGCTAAGTCATGCAATTATGCCATGAGCTTTGCCAAAGGAAAGTATGTAGTAATGTATGATGCAGATGACGAGCCAGATCCACTGCAATTAAAAAAAGCATTGGTTGAATTTAATAAGGGCAACGATAAGTTAGCCTGTGTGCAAGCAAGATTAAATTATTACAATTATAATTACAACTTTCTGATGAAATCCTTCTCTTTAGAATACATGAGCTGGTTTCAGTACTTATTGCCTGGATTTCAAAGAATGGACATGCCGATACCTTTGGGTGGTAGCAGTAATCATTTTTCAGTAGAAATTTTAAGGAAAGTGCTTCTCTGGGATGCTTATAATGTCACTGAAGACGCTGACATGGGTTTGAGACTTGCACAAATAGGATATAAAACTAGGATTATTGACTAAGAAACATTGGAAGAATCACCAACTACTGTGTTTGCCTGGATCAAGCAAAGAGCGCGTTGGATTAAAGGCTATGTGCAAACTTATGTTGTCCATCTAAGGAATGTAAGATCACTTTATAGACACAATGGACTTAAAGGAATTTTGTTATTGAATCTTTTTGTTGGCTTGGCAGCCTTTATATTTTTCACTACTCCATTTTTATTGCTTTCATTAATGTTCACTAAAGTTTTAAATGAATTGTTTTTGTGCTACTTTGTAGTGATATACGTTACTAACCTAATTCTCTTGGCAGTAGGGATCAAGCAGCAAAAGATGCCTTTTTACTTTTATGTAGTATCAATATTCTTCCCTGTCTATAATCTGCTACACAGCGTTGCAGCTTTTTTCGCCTTGTGGGAATTTATTATTCATCCTCAGCAATGGAACAAAACTCAGCATGGTTTATGGAACAAGAGCAATCAAAATCCGTAGTTATTTGGCTCTTCCTCTGCTCTGTCATGGTAATCCTTATGGTAGGAATTGGCGGATTTACCAGACTTTCAAAAGCAGGATTGTCTATCACAGAGTGGAAACCCATTACTGGGGCATTACCACCACTGGGTGAGCAAGACTGGCTACAAGAAAAATCAAAATATGAGACTACACCTGAATATAAAACATTTAATTATGGGATGGGTATGGAGGAGTTTCGCGCTATATATTTAATAGAATATATACATAGATTGGTTGCAAGGCTAACAGGTTTAGTGTTTGTCCTACCATTTGTATATTTTATACTAAAAAGGAAAATATCTAAAAAGGCAGTAGTAAGGCTATCCATGGCACTATTATTTGGAGCGTTACAAGCTCTCACTGGTTGGTATATGGTTAAAAGTGGTCTGATAGCCGAACCTCATGTTAGTCACTATAGGCTCGCGCTTCACTTGCTGCTTGCATTGGCTATTTTTGCATTACTGTTGTACCAATTTTTTGATCATCAAATCAGGCCAAAGCAGACTAAACTTAAGATTAGCGGCAACACTATACATTACACAGGAACAGTCTTGACTCTAATTGTAATACAAATAACTTTCGGGGCATTTGTTGCAGGATTAAACGCTGGCTTAATTTACAATACCTTTCCACTAATGGACGGATACATCATTCCGGAAGATTTATTTTTTTTACAGCCTACATTGCTAAATATCTTTGAGAACAGAGCAACAGTGCAATTCATACACCGAGTACTGGCATTGCTGATATTAGTTCTGACAGTAATACTCACAATAAAAAATGCCGGTATAAAACCGGTATATGTCATGCTGTTCTCTGTCCTAACTCAGGTAATTTTAGGAGTAATCACTTTATTGTTGCACATACCAATAGCCATTGCTATAGCTCACCAAGTGTTTTCATTCATCTTATTTGGATCAGGTTTATATTTCTTATGTTATTTAAGAAAGAGCTGTATCCAAAGCTAATACCACATCGCCGATCTGCACATTTTCCCCTTCCTGAACAGGAATGTTTTTTATCACCATTTCTGATTCAGCGCATATGATATTTTCCATTTTCATCGCTTCTACAACAAATAAAGGTTGCCCTACCTCTACCTGATCTCCAACATTTACGTGTAATTTGACTAATAAACCAGATATTGGAGATTTTACGGCATCTACTGAAATCCCCTCTGTTTCATTATTCAGCATTAACTTGCTTAATTCAGCTACATAAGGTTTAAACACACAGCACTCAGCTTGCATCCCAGCATGTTTTATAAAGTGTTTACTGCCTTGTCTTTCTACTTTAAGTGTTATATCGGTATCATTGTTAATTGTGATACATAGCAGCCTGTAACTTGATTTCCACTTGCCTACTATAGAGTATGTATTGTGATTATATACTGTTGTTAATGTATTATCTTGATACTTTGCGTTTATGGGGTACTCATTGTCATTCATTTTCACTACAAACGCTTCATCTATCGATTTATTGTAATACTTCTTCTTGTTTCCCAAATGAACATACAACGCAGCGAAAATAAATATTTTAATATACTCTTCTGTAATAAAATCGCCGTGAAATCCACTTGGGTAATGGTCTGCAATGAATCTCGTGTGGAGTTTTGCTGCAACAAAATTTGGATGATGAAAGATGGACTCTAGAAATTCTATATTGTTTGTCACTCCCCCTATATAACATTCAGACAAAGCTTTTTGCATTCTGCTGATTGCTTCTATTCTATCTTTTCCATATGTCACAACTTTTGCAATCATCGAATCATAAAACATGCCGATTTCCGAACCTGCAGCAACTCCATCATCTATTCTGACATAATCGCTTTCATTCGGTTTGTCGTAATATTTTATCCTTCCGCTGGAAGGGAAAAATTTCTTTGATGGATCTTCAGCACAAATTCTGCTTTCTATTGCAGAACCAGCAAGTTTAATATCATTCTGACTGAACCTTAATTTTTCTCCACAGGAGGTTCTAATCATTTCTTCTACTATGTCTATTCCAGTTACAAATTCTGTTACTGGATGCTCAACTTGCAATCTCGTATTTACTTCAAGAAAATAGAAGTTCTGGTTCTGATCTACAACAAACTCAACAGTGCCTGCTGAAAAATAGCCAACTTGCTTTGCCAAAGAAACACATTGGGCATACATTTCTTGTCTTACCTTTTCACTGATAAACGGGCTTGGCGTTTCTTCTATTATCTTCTGATTATTTCTTTGTACTGAACATTCCCTCTCTCCAAGATACACTACATTGCCATATTTATCTGCTATGATTTGTATTTCGATGTGCCGCGGTAACTCTATATATTTTTCTATAAAGATACTGCCATCCTTAAAACTCTTCTCTGCTTCGTTCGTTGCTGATATAAATGCTAGTTCAATCTCCTTTTTGGAGTTTATAATTCGCATGCCTTTACCACCGCCGCCTGATGCGGCTTTCAGCATGACGGGAAAACCAATCTCCTCAGCAACACTGGCTGCATGAGTGGCATCGTCGATCTTGCCCATGTATCCTGGTACTACATTCACTCCAGCTTTTCTTGCGGATTCCTTTGCTGTTATTTTATTGGCTGTAACTTCTATTGTTTCTGCACTTGGGCCGATGAAATCTATATTGTGTTTTTGCAGAGCACGTGGAAAATCTGGATTTTCTGCTAAAAAGCCATAACCAGGATGAACTGCATGTGCACCTGTTTCAACTGCTACTTCGCATATTTTTTCGATGTTTAAGTAACTGAGATAAGCAGGCGAAGGGCCAATGTGCCTTGACTCATCTGCTTGTCTTGCATGCACAGAATTTATATCTGCATCCGAATATACACACACGCAAGATATGCCCATTCTGCGAGCAGTTCTGATGATCCTGCAGGCAATTTCCCCTCTGTTTGCTATTAAAATCTTATTATACTTCTTTTCTGTCATTGTATAAGTATACTTTTTTAAGAATCACTCTTAAGTGAGTACATTTCTATATCGTTGCCTGCAAATGATTTCTAGCTCCGTTAAGCAATAGCTCTTGGCCCATTGTTATTTCTGAAAAGGCTGCCATCACTAACACCCTCCATTGGAGTGCTTACACTATTCAAGTCAGATATCTCACTATATACTTTGCTTGCCAGATATCCAAATCCACCAGAAGCTATTGTGGCCATCGAAGCCAGCGCAAGAGATTGAGAACATAGATACAGAAAATATAGAGAAAGACATAAGGCAGCAACGCACGCTACAGCTCCTACTATATATAAGCACAGGCGGAATTTCTTATTACATATAAGACTTTCTTTTATACCTGTAATTTCTCTTACTTCCTTTCTAACTGCTTTACTAACCCAATCGAGAGGAGTCTTTTTAGATTTATCTAACGCACATCTATTGCCTAATGAATCTTTAACATAGCTTTTGACATTCTCTAATTTTTTAGAATCACTGTTTGGGTTAGTTTGTTCAGACTCCAAATACTTAAATATTACTTTTACTACATTCGGTAATATCCTCATCTTTGCTGCTATATGAAATGGGTTTTCTTGATCGTTATTGTATTCTAATAGACGAACATCACTTTCAACGCCTTGCTTGAAAATGAACAAAAATCTTTCAATGTTTTTTGTTCTTGCAGCTAGATGTAAAAGATTATCTGCATGCATTATTGGTCCTGTTTGATCGAATGGAAAAATGTGGCTCCAGCTTACATTAGCTTGTTCGAGCAATTTTGCTATATCTTCAGCCATAACATACCACGCTATATTTAACCAACATTAAATCATATAACATAAATTATGAAAAATAAACACAATTTTACCCTTGTAGAACCAGTAATTTACAGTAATTCCGCATTGTTGCAAGCATAAATTTTAGCTATTATCGTTTACATTGCTGTAACAAACGAATATGTTAGATGTAGTCACTAGATTCGCTCCATCGCCAACTGGGTTTTTGCACATTGGTGGAGCTCGTACTGCTTTATTTAATTGGCTCTATGCAAAGCATCATCGCGGAAAATTTTTACTGAGAATTGAGGACACCGACAAAAAGCGTTTAACACAGGAGGCAATCGATGCAATAATAGATGGACTGAAATGGCTTGGTATAAGCTATGATGGAGAAATAATATACCAATCACAAAGAATAGAGCGGCACGTTGAAGTTGCAAATCTCCTTGCTCAGAAATGCAGAGCATATCACTGTTATTGCCCTGAGGATGAAGTTGCAGCAAAGAAGGCAAAAGCAAGAGAAGAAGGAAAAATATACAAGCATAATTGTGCTAATGCGACACCAGGCATAAAACCTGTTGTCCGCTTTAGAGTGCCAGACTCGCAAGATATTATTGTTGATGATAAAATATACGGCCAAATTAAAGTAAATAGTGAGCAGTTTGATGATATAGTGATTTTACGCTCTGACAACACTCCAACATATATTTTCGCCGTGGTGGTTGACGACCATGATGCTGGAATAACTGACATAATACGCGGTTCTGACCATCTTACCAATACTTTTAAGCAATTACTAATATACCAAGCTCTTGATTTTGATATTCCACGTTTTGCGCATGTACCACTTATCCATGGAGAAGACGGAAATAAGCTGTCCAAAAGGCATGGTGCTACAAGTGTTTGCGATTACGAGAAGATGGGAATATTGCCTCAGGCAATGCGTAATTACCTGCTCAGACTTGGCTGGAGTCATGGCAATGATGAGATTATTAGCGATGAGCAAGCGATGGAGTGGTTTAACTTAGAAAACATCTGTCGTTCGCCTGCACGGCTTGATTTTAAAAAATTGGAGCATTTAAATAATCATTATATCAACAACATGAGCAATGAAGATATTCTGCCTCTAATGCTTGTAGGAAATACTCCAGTTGAGAAGAAAAAGAACTATTTACTGCAGGGACTAACGGAACTAAAAAAAAGAGCAAATTACCTGACCGAACTGCTCGATTTAGCGCAGTTTTATATCAAAGATCCACCACTTGATTTAAGCGAAGAGGCTGAGCAAATTGTCAAATCCAACCTCGATATAATCAAGTTACTTGCGTCATTTCTCTCAAATATCGGTGATGAAAGCTGGAATAAGAGCTTTTTGTCCTCTCAAATCAAGGAATTTTCAAAATTGCATAGTGTGAAAATAAGCGATGTTTACCACTCATTACGGGCTCCAATAACTGGGATAATGGATGCACCTGGAATTATCGACATAATGGTAATCCTTGGTAAGGATGAGTGTATAAGGAGATTGCAAGCAATTTAAATGAAATAAAAAACTACTTGACAACCTTCGCCGTTACACTTATCATAATAGTGAAGCTATTTGTTTAACTTGGCAATCTGGAGATTAAAATGACAAAGGAAACTTTGTATTTGGCGTCTCATGTTTAATTTTTCGCACTATGTGCACTTCACGTCTTCATAAAACTTCTAGGTTTTTGCCTATACAAGCTGAAACGAGCTTATAAGTCGTTTAAGACAGTATAGAACGTCAAATAGAACAAGGGAGTATTTGAATACTAGCTGCTCTGGGTTTCTTTTGCCTTTTTTTTTGCTTAGTAAATTTTTTAATATTTAAACTAAGGTCTGTTGCAGTTTAAAAGTCGCTAAATTGCAGCGTTTAAGACACAAAAACGCCAATATTGAAAATAAATACCGATCTGGGCTTCTTTTGCTTTTTTTCTCACCTGGTAAATCTCTTAAATATAAAGGTTATATCAACTTTCGTTATCAAACAAGACACATAACAAGTTCGCTAATCGTAGGGAAAATTTTTAATTTACCGTTGAGATTTGGTATAATAATGCGGTATAAGACAATGCTTCAGTTTGCAGGTGTTTGATCGTTAATACAAGTATATATTGAATGGAAAAAATTAGACTTTACGTTGAGAAGGCGTTATCACAAGGCGTTAGTTTAGAGCTTATTCCAAGGCAAAATCACTATGTTTGCAACATCATGCGACTTAAAAAGAATGCCAATATTTCTTTTTTAATGGAAGGGATGGAGAGTGGTTAGGAGAAATAGTTGATACATCGCGTAAATTAGCGAAAGCTACACTTAAAGAATGCACCAAACAACAGCAATATGAAGAAAACTTATATTTATATTGTGCTATGGTAAAAATGCCGCTTTAGGCAATATAATAAGGCAGGCAACTGAAATGTGGGTAACCTGCATCCAATTTATTTTGACGGAGCATACAGTAGTAAAAAGTGTTAACCCGGGTAGAACAAAATTACAAACAATTGAAGCGGCAGAACAATGTGGTAGAACAAATGTGCCAGAGATTTTGCCTCCTATTAACTTCCGTGATTTACCTGACTCTCAGGATAGAAGTTTTATTTTATGTGATGAGACATGGCAGGGAAAGCCTCCTAATGAAGTTCTGAAGAACAAAAAAATATTGCTATTATTGTTGGTCCTGAAGGTGGTTTTTCACACAATGAACTTAGCTTTGCTGATAAGTTCTGTCAGAAATTAAGTCTAGGGAAGAGAATTTTGAGGGTAGATACTGCTGTGGTTGCTGCGCTCACTTTGGCCAGTGCAAGCACTATTCACCTGTATAGGGTTGCTGACAAAACTTAGAGGTGAATGACAATGATTATTATAACTTTCCTTATCGCTATTATATTCACTGTTAGTGCTTAAAGATCTAGATAGTTTTCTTTTCTTTAGTGGAACATTATCAGGATCATTAAGAACACCTACCGTTATTGTATATGCTTGATTGAAGCTAATTTGTTTACTGGCAAGTAGACGAATATCTTTTTCCAGCGCTTCTGCTTGATTACGGAAAACTTCCCCTTCTTTCTTGTTTTGTAGTTCGCCCTTCAAATTTTCAATGTCCTGAACTTTATCTTTAATTATTTCTTTCAAATCATTAATCTCTATATCTCGTTCTTTTAATAATGTATGATACTTTTTGCGCATTTCTCTCTCATTCTCTAGCTCGTTTTCCAACTTTTCAATTTCATACACTAGTTTTTCTATTGCACATATATAACGCTCCTCTGCTTCTTGTTTTTCCTGTTTTAATTTCTGCAGTTGAGTATACAAGTCTTGCGTATTTTTAAGATTTTCACTTATTACTAGTTCTGTGTCTTCATATGTTTGCTGCTTTGCTCTTTTTGATTTTCCCAGCTCATCCTTTAACTTCATGTTTTGTACGTCAACAAGTTTTAACTTTTCCTTTAGTTTTTTATTTTCTTTACAGAGCTCTTGAACTTTCTGCTCTTTCTCTTCTTTCTCTTCTTTCTCCTTTTTCTCCTTATTAATTTGGATTATCCTCTCACGTATTTTGCCTATTTCTTTTTCTTCATGCTCAGCTTGTAAACTATTATTCTCTTTCCCTAATTTTTCAATTTCTTGTATGGCTTTTATAAGTTTCTGTTTTAATTTTATTTGTTTTTCTACACTATCGCTTAATGCTTGCCTTTCTTCTTCCAATGATAGTGACACTTCTTCCAAACCTAATATCTTTTGCAAAAGCTGTTCTTTTTCTTTCTCTAGTCTCTTGTTAGAGCGTTCTAACTGGTCGTTCTCGTCTTCTAGTCTATAATTTTTCTTTTCTAGTTGATACAGTTTCTCTTGCAATTCCCTTAATTTATTGAGCAACTCTTTCTTTTCTATATTAGCAACTTCCAACCTTTTCTTTAGGTCTTCCTTTTCTTTATACACACTTTCAAGTTCTTGTGTTTTTTCTTGTAGGTTTGCCGATGTGTTTGCTAACTCTTTATTTTTTTGTTTTAATTCAACCTGCAATTTTGTATTTTTTTGCCTCTCTTTTTCAAGCTCACGTTGTAAGTCATTTCTCTGCTTGTTTAACTCTTTAATTTCTTGCTGAGTTGCAATTGGTTGAGAGTGAATTTCCACCTGAGTTGCAACCCGCTGTAGATTAACCTCTGTTTGAGTTGATGCATCGCTATTAGTAGGAGAAATAGGGTTGTTGCCAGCATTATTTTCTAAGCTTTGCCTATTTAATTCCTTGTCTTGATCGACCCTTATAGGTGCATTATTTTGCATGCTATTATTAGCAGTTGGCACAATATCGGGCAATGGTGCAGCCTTATTCTTTTCCAATAATGCTTTCACGACATCATATAAGGAGAGGCCTTGAATGTATAATTCCTCATTCACTCCTATTAATTCCCAAAACTCCTTCGATGGTGACTCAAAATCTCTACCATCAAATTTTAGTATTTCAGTGATGCCATCACTACTTACGTTCATAACCATGATACAAGTTGAAACCACCTTCCCGGACTCATCTTTTATAGGCCAAGTGCTTGTCATCTCATAATATGCACTCTCTTTAAATTCATAGTGTCTTTTTTTGTTTTCTCGATAAGCGCATATGTCGTGCTTTTTATTGCAATATACATTCAATTCACTAATATTTTTTTCTTGCTGTAAAATATCGCTGATTCTTATTGGTCCATTTTCATCATGGTTAGTAAGGTTAATTTTTAAAACTCTATCAGCATCATTAGCTCCTGTATAATAAGCCTGAAGCTCTATGTCTTTCCTTTCAAAATATTTACTTACAGCTTTTTTTGCCTGGTTTGCTAGTTCTATGTAGTGATCCAAGTCTTTCTTACAGCTTTCGTTGAAAGATTTGTCTATACGCGCTTGCTTAAAATCTTCATCATTCATTAAGCCTCTTAACAGATCGTAAAATTCCCATTCATCCTGATAATATTTTCTTAAAGCAGTAATGCTGTTTTTTCCTTTTAGCTCTGCTAATATTTCTTTCAACGTCAGAAAATTTGTTGGCATAGTACACCTCCTCCACTATATCCTCCTGAGAATAACCAGACTATTAAAGCTTTTTCTGTATTAACTTTTGTCATTAAACTCGAGTTTGGCTCTTTCGCTTTTGTTGCACACTGAACTTACCTTGCTATATCTACAATACTATTTTAGTAATAGCGTTACACCTTAAGTTATGCAAGAATTTTCTTGGATATAAGTAACGAACAGACAAAAACCTGAAAGAAATTCCACTACTTTTGTTTTTAAGTGAATCCTGATGAGCTTTGTTGCGCAGCAACCGAAAAATCTAGCGCATAAGTTGCTATGCAACAAAGTCATTCCAGCGCGTAACGCTGGAATGACAAGAAGAGGGCATTTACAAGAAAGGTGTGTGGAATGACATGTGGAGTATCATTCAAATAACTTAAGTCCAATCCCAAGAAAGTAGAGCATTTTCATCTGCTGGAATCTCAAAGACTGGTTTTGACATTACCTCTCTTATTTCTTCAGCATTAATAGCAACTCTAACAGCACTTTTGAAATCTCCATTTGCTGATAAAGCATTTTTTACTGCAGTCTGTAAACCTGCATCAGCTGCTACAGCATCTTATAAAGTTTTGTTAGCTGCAAGGCCTGTTTCCAGTACAGGAGTGCCATCTTTTTTTTACACCCAAAATCGCTGTTCCTAATTGGTCTTTGTTTGCATTGCTGAGTAGTTGAGTGGCTACATCTGATGCACTTGCCGACCTCAGGCCTTTACTTTTTAAGAAATCTTTTGCTATTATTTTAGTACTACCTTCGCCATACACTTCATCAGTCCCAGGGAGAAAGTCTCCCAATTTCTGCACTGAAATTGATTTTGGGCCTGCTGATGTACTTTCTGTTGCACCAAGTATAGCCTCAGCAGCTGGCTTTTTTGCTACCTCCTCTGCAAGAACTGTTTTTGTGCCATTTTTTACATTAAATAGACCCTTTAGAGCTTTTACTAACCGATCTACTGTGTGTTCTATTTCATCACCAGTTTTTGGTGTATATTTCAATTTAAGCTCTATGTTTGCTCCCGTTCCTTCTAAGCTTAAAGTGTATTTATTACCTGTCTTATCTTCAAGAGTTATAATTTTAACCTTATCCAGCTCTGTTGTTTGTGCTCCTGCAGCACTTTCAAATTTTAAACCAGCCGTCATATCACTTTCCATTAATTATAAAAAACTATAAGATGCATGAAAAAAGTATAAATTCCTTAAATGCTAGATTTTATATAAGTTTCTTTGGCTTGTTATTCCAGCACGTGACGCTGGTTCAATTTATGACGGTGTTATCCAAGTGACCGAACTAGGATCCAGAAAGATATAGATTCCAGTATCCGCTACTTGGATAACACCGTCTGTTAACGGATACTGGAACCAGGAAAGCTCTTGCGTATACAAATAGTATAATGAAGATTAGATTGTAAGATCTTCTAAAGGAGGTATATCGGCATCTTCCTGTATTGTATAGTCATCCACTGAGGGACTGTGCAGCACATCCTGCGTTTTGCCATCATCCACTACTGTGTAATCAATATTACACTTATTTAGCCCACCTAGTATTCTGCTTTGGAAATATTTTTCACCATAGCCTTCCATAATAATGTTTATATAGTCAGCACTGTCAATATCAGAAAGCTTGTTACATATCTTTGGATCTTTAACTGTGTAGCGTTGAGTAAACTTACACTCACTATCGTCATCTTTACAAAAAGAAAATTTTCCTTTTTGTTTGCTGTCTGCAGTAATGATAAATCTGTTGCCTTCTTTATCTTTTGCCGAGAACTTATTACTACCCTTGTCTATGGAATATTGTTCCTTTGGGAATGTAAATGTTAAATATTATGTCATAATACTACCTTAATAAAAATGATTATTATAGTATAGATTTATTAATAAACAATATATATTATAGCATAATTAATGTAATACCAATTCCACTACACAAGGAACGGGTGGACAACAGTGGAGAAAAAGCCATAGCGTCATTCAATAAAAAACTACTTGACAATCTTCGCCGTTACCTTAATAGTATTAAGGCTATTTCTAACTCAAAACTTGTTTTTGATCTGCAGGCTCAATGACAAAATTCAGTAAAAACTGGGGGTATTTTTTGGTGGATTGTATCAAATTACAGCGGCTGCATGTCTTTTTCATTTTTTCTACATTCAGCCAAATCGCGCTTGTACTAAGCGTCAGTAAATTATTATAGCATCAATTTAAAGTATTATAGAGTCAAAACTCGCCACTTGGGGTTTCTTTGCCTTTTTTTACTTGGTAAACTTCTTAATATTTATAGCTAGTTGCGATTTATGAACGAACATTTGTTTTTACAACAAATGTTGTCATTCCAGCCCGTAACGCTAGATCCAATTTTTTGGCAAATTCATCAAAAATGTTGTATAATGTACTTGTTTACGATCAATTTTGCTCGATCTCAGTGTCATTTACTTGCATAACATTGTCTGCTATGTAAATTGCCACTAAATTAAAACATCTGCGCAGTAACATGTTGGAATGACACAAGGTTTGCGTTTATAAATTAAGTTGATTATGCTAAAAGAATTTGAAATTGAACCTCTGCTAAAAGATAAACCTCCACATCAAACCAAAGCTGTGATTGCAATGTCTGGTGGAGTTGATAGCTCTATTGCAGCAGTATTGCTACATCACCTTGGGTACCAAGTAATTGGTGTGACTCTTCAGCTATATGGTAGTGATGCTAACGCGAGAAAAGGTGCATGTTGTGCCGGACAGGATATTTATGATGCCAAGCGCGTAGCTAAGAGTACTGGCTTTCCTCATTATATCTTAAACTATGAAGAAATATTCAAAAAGGAAGTGATAGAGGATTTTGCGAATACCTATATGCGTGGGGAAACTCCTATACCATGTATAAAATGTAACCAAACGGTAAAATTTCGGGATCTATTGCAGGTTGCAAAAAATCTCAGTGCAGATGTCCTGGTTACAGGACATTACGTGAGAAGATTGGAACAGAATGGCGAGGTAAAACTGTGCACGGGCATCGATAAAAGTAAAGATCAAAGTTATTTTCTGTTTGCCACAACAAGGGAGCAGTTGAAGCTTTTGAGATTTCCACTTGGTAAGTTCTATAAAAGTGATGTAAGAAAATTAGCAAAGCATTTTGGTTTACTAATCTCTGAAAAGCCAGACAGTCAAGATATATGCTTCGTTTCTGAAAGCTATAGTGAAACAATAGCTAAGTTAGCTCCACAATCTGTGCAGAAAGGCAAAATTGTGGATGCACATGGAAAAGTGCTGGGCGAGCACAATGGCATAGTAAATTTCACAGTGGGGCAAAGGAAAGGTCTGGGCATTGCACACAGCGAACCTCTCTATGTGATAAAAATCAGTACAGAAAATAATGAGGTCATAGTAGGTCCAGTTAGCGCACTAATGCAAAGAAAAGTGTTGGTCAAGGAGCTGAACTGGCTAGAGCAACCAAAGGAAGGCATGGAAGTCACTGTGAAGCTCCGGTCATCACACTTGGGAAGTTTAGCAACAATATACCCAGACGCAGAACAAAATAAAGCTTGTATTATTTTAAACAATGATTACTTTGGCATCAGCCCCGGACAAGCCTGCGTAGCATACAAAGATGACCAAGTTATCGGCGGTGGGTGGATATGTTCTTAACTCAAAGGTCCCATTAGCGTTAGAATGCTTGCTGTAGATTCTTTCTAAGAATAAACACTAACATCATCACATAGACCTTATACCTGCTTCTGGTGGTCGGCCCAAGGAAATTTGTTTCATATAGGTAATGGAATTACTTAATGCTTTTGCAGAACTTGTAGGTACATCGACATTTTTCTCAAGACTCTTGACTATGACATCCGCAACGCTTTTTCCTTCGAGGAGACAGTTTTTGCCTAAGCTTTCTTTCTCTTCATCTTCTAACTGGAAAAATCTTGTTTTACTCTCCTCATCAATCTCTACTTTTATTCCCCTATTCTCTGTTTCTGTACTGCTGGGGTATAAATGGATACTGATCTTTCCTACCTTGGTAGCAAAAGACATTTCAGTGCTACCTTGTAAGACATCTGTATAGTTTCTTTTTTCATCTTTGTCTTCTTCAAACCTTACTATACTTTCTCCAATACGAAATATATAGTATTTAAAATTTAATCCTTCTATTTTGAGATCATTTGTAACTTTTTTTAGACCATCTACAACTTTTGCAACCTCAATGGTGCTATCTTGTGGATATTTCGTATAAAAATAACAATTGTCTATATCTACTACTAAATCGCCTTTTTGAACTTGTGCATCCTTATTTATTATACCCTCATATGCTGCACTTTTGAGGACACCATAGATTTGTTCACGCTCTTTAACAAACTTACGCATGGGCTTTCGCACCATCTTATGAAACCTTTCATAGTCAGGTTCATCATTGTAGTCATTCAGCTCTACTTTTCCACCTTTGAAAAACAACTCGCGAGCAACATTAACTACAGCTTTTATATTATTTGGGTTATCTAACTCGCCTTTACCTGGATCCTTATCTATACGATAGTCTCTCCTGCGGAGTCCCGATGTTAAGTCTACAGCGTAGTACAGAATATCCTTTATTTCATCCAATACTAAATTTGACACGTCATTATAGGGTAAATTTAACCTTATTCCTTGTGACAAATATTGTTCTAATAAGTTCCCTACGCGTTTTGAGGCGTTTTCTATATAATTTGAACTAAAGTTGCCTGAACTTTTTTGATGCTCTTCGGTATTTTCGTTGTGTACACCTTCCATCTCTGTACAAAACCTTTCGACCAGCCTCTTTTCTTTAGCAGTTAATGGTATTTCTGCTAGTGGTGAGTCTTCTTCTAAAAGAAAGGAATCAACTGAGCTACCACTCGAGTCTCCCTCTGAGCCAGAATTTCTTGGATCAGTACTTTCGTTTGACCAGCTGCTCATTGAATTTTCATCTGCAGCGAACCTCAAACCACTAGGATCAGTATTTGGTGACGGGCTACGACCTTCAGAATTAGAACTAGCATCTGTCGCCTCACCATCTTCGCCTGGCCTACTAGTTAGCCAATTAGTTTCTTGATTAACGTTACATGAACCCCATCCACCACTCTCCTTAATTTTTGTACTATACGCATTTGTGCTACCTAGTTCCTGATCACAACTTCCGCCTGTGTAGTTATCAGCTTCTAGCCACTCTGAACTTGGCGAGCTATTCTGTTTTACTTCTTTATTCATTAGTTTAACCTCACCTAGCGTATTATATAATCATTACTCACTAATCCCTAAGGGGTTACCATAATCTATAAACAAGTCAATAGAAATTTAACAGTTCTCTACCGCTGATGCTTATTTTTCTGTGTAGTTTTATGCCTTCTTGTCAGCTTGGACCTAATCCAAATCAGGGTATGACAGAGAAACTTGTTAAAGCAGGTAGTGAAATTTTATAAGGTGAAAATTTCTACAATAGCCACTGACTTAATATCCAGTCAATATTCTTTCCACCAACTCTTTTACCGTCGGCACATAGCCATTCTCATAAAACGGATCCTGCTTGAATTTATACACATTGTGTCCGGAAAACATGAGGTCATTCTCAATATCGCCATCGTGTATAATGTTTTGTAGTGTCTTTTGTATACAGAAACTCCGTGGATCTGGCTTTCGCCCTGTTGAATGGCTACCATGATCTTTCCAATTGCTAAACAGACAATGGCTCAAACATCCCATGCAATTGATCTGATCTTGTCTTATCTCCGCAAATTTGTCTGGTGTCACAAAAATCACAGTTGTATCTGGAGTTTTCATTGCTTCTGTATATCCTGTCCTAGTCCACGTATTTGCAAGTTCTTTATCTTTTGCAGTAAGGTAAATCTTTCTACCTCTACTACCCATTGCAAATTCACTATTGAATTCTTCGCTGGCACTCTCTGAAAATTTTACTTGACGTGAGTTCCGTTCCTGTAATTCACGTATGAAGTTATTTCTTACTGCAGATGAGTAAAATCCTGTTGGACTGAATTTATTCAAAAATACGTCACCTTCTTCTAAAGTGAGTAGCTTCTTTTTCCATTCCGTAGAAATTGGACTTTCCTTCGTCAAAAGTGGACGAGTGCCAAACTGAAAAGCTATTGGTCCAACTTGCGGATTGTCAAACCAACGTTCCCAATCTTTTAAATGCCACAATCCCCCAGCCATAACAATTGATGTTTCCGAAAGACCGATCTCGTTCATGAAAGATCTAAGCTCTACAACCCTCTCAAATGGAGCTTGTGGAAGTTTTGGGTCCTCACTATTACTGAGTCCATTATGTCCTCCAGCAAGCCATGGATCTTCATACACTACTCCACCAAGCAAAAAAGAAGATACTTTTTGATAAGCACGCTTCCATAATGCTTTAAAAGCGCGTACTGATGAAATAATAGGGTAATAATAAACCTGGTATTTGGCTGCAATTTCTCCGAGCCTGTAAGGCATGCCAGCACCGCAGGTAATACCATGAACTAAGCCTTTTGCCTTTTCTAATATACCATGAAGTACACGTTCTGCTGCTCCCATCTCCCAAAGCACATTCATATGTACTCTTCCACGGCCTTGTGATATTTCATTCGCTATTCTTGCCTGACTAACTCCAGCCTTGATACTATACTCAATCAATTCCTCATGTTTTTCATTTCTTGTTTTGCCTTTGTAAATCAGTGTTACTAACTCGCCGTTATCATCGATAAGCTTAGCATTTGCACCAGAAAATGTACCCACAGCATCTGCTGCAGCAAATGCTCCACTTGATCTTCCGTCACTAATTGCAATACCCTTACCGCCCTCGATAATTGGCCACACTTCCTTTTCTGAAATCATTATTTTTTTTATCTTATTTTTCAAAGCTTCCTCATAATCTTTCATTCTATTTTACTTAATTACTAAAAAATTGTAAGTTAAAAACGTGATATAAAAGAGATAAGAGAGAAAGATAACCCTACTCACTATAGGAATAGAGTTATCATGGGCGTGTGCGACC
>NZ_JBFTEN010000068.1:0-261 GCF_041154185.1 Wolbachia endosymbiont of Tettigetta isshikii
ACTTTAGAAAATACAGGGAAATATGAGCTTGGTTTATCACATTTTCTTATTGACAAGAATATTGCCGTGCATCGAGCTAATACTCGTAAAGTAAAAAGCTTTATCTTATCTCACGGAACTTTGGCAAAGTCTGACAGATCAGATGCAGGAGCTCTTGCTCAATATGGATTTGAACGCCATAGAACTATCTCTCTATTTGTACCTACCTCTACAGAACAATCAACTTTGGCTGCACTTTGTCAACGTCGTGATGATATTACG
>NZ_JBFTEN010000069.1:0-255 GCF_041154185.1 Wolbachia endosymbiont of Tettigetta isshikii
GATAGAAAGTCATTTCAGAAAGGGCATGGATAGAAAAGAGTTACTTGAACAAGGCAATAAAATTTTCCATTTTCTCTTTAACAACTTTCCTGAGTTACCACATGACTGTACTGAAAAAATATTTAGTTACCTGAGTGACGAAGACTTAAGAATTTTAATGGATGCTTGTAAGCCTCTTAGCATCAGTAATCCTAATTCTAATATTAATGATGTAGTGATTACCTCAAATATATCTCAAGTACAGTATGTTTAACC
>NZ_JBFTEN010000010.1:0-39836 GCF_041154185.1 Wolbachia endosymbiont of Tettigetta isshikii
ATCCAAGTAGCCTTTTCTTGTCATCCCAGTACTTGATACTGGGACCCGCGATACTACTTTAGTAATAAATATTTAAGAAGTTTACTAAACAAAAAAAAGCAAAAAAAACCTCGAGTAGCTAGTTATTTACTATCTATCTTATAACATTGGCGTTTTTGATGTCTTAAACGACTTATAAGCGCGTTTGAGCTTGTATAGGTAAAAAAACAGAAGTTTTAAAAAGACATGCAGTGCACATAGTGCAAAAAATTAAACATGAGATGCCAAATATGCTAAGTTTTTTGTCATTTAATCTGCACAGACTGAAGATAAATAATAGCTTCAGTCTCATTGAAATGGTAACTGCGAAGGGTGTCAAGTAGTTTTTTCGCACATGCTAAAACTAGTTTGATATGCGAGAGGTCTACTTTCAGAAATTTGTTTATTTAGATAATATTTAGTCTATACTTTATTTTGATCAAAAAAATCTTATGTATAAGACTTTAATTACGTGTTTTATTCTTCTGATTTGTTCCTTTACGCAATTGTATGCGAATGATGATGCTCATCTCGAAAAAAGCGAAACTGAGCTATATGAGGAGGCTGTTAAGCTTTTTGACCAGAAAAAATATAAACAAGCCATCAGAGCATTTCAAAAAATTGAAGATTTGTATCACTTTTCTTATTGGGCGATGAAAGCAAAATTATTATCTGGTATTTCTCACTACAATACTGGCAACTACAGCAGTGCTGCAAGTGATATGGACGATTATATACAGATTTATTCAAATGGTGAAGACTTACCGTATATGTACTATCTAAGGGTGTTGTCTTATTATATGCAAATCAATAAAGTACAACTCGGGCAACAAACTGCATATAAAGCTTTAGAGCTAGCCGCTGAGTACATCAATCTCTTTCCAAACAGTGAACATACAGACGAGATAAAGGAAAAAGTAAAGCTAGTCACAGAACATATATTAGCAAAAGAATATTCTATCGGTAGGTTCTACTTAAGGCGTGGTGAATATCTAGCAGCAATTAAGCGTTTTCAAAATGTAATAAGCAATAAGGATTCTAGCTATTTTTCTAGATCTGTTAACTATCTAATAGCAGCCCACTTAGCTCTTGGTCTTGATCTGGAAGCTCAGCAGTATGAAAGTATGTTAGCAAAAAATCTTGATGGGAAAGACGAAGTTCCATGTGAAAGCAGCAAACTTAAAAATTCGCTTTAGTTTTCTCTATGCTTTGATATATAATTTAGGTTTTTAATTATTTGAATATGGCTGGTCATTCACAATTTTCAAATATAAAACACCGGAAAGGCGCTCAGGATGCAAAGCGCTCTCAAAAATTTACGAAGCTCATTAGAGAAATAACAGTTGCTGCAAAGCAAGGGCTGCCTGATCCTGAACTCAATCCACGTCTTCGTTCTGCTATATTTGCTGCACGTAAGGAAAATTTGCCAAAAGATAAAATAGAAACAGCAATAAAAAACGCAACTGGCAGTGTTGCAGAAGAAAATTATGAGGAAATACAATATGAGGGCTATGGCCCTTCTGGCACTGCACTTATTGTTCATGCTCTAACGAATAACCGCAACCGAACTGCTTCTGAGGTGCGTTATATATTCTCTCGCAAGGGTGGAAATTTGGTAGAAACAGGAAGTGTTAGTTACCTTTTCGATCATGTGGGCTTAATCGTCTATAAAGCAGAGGGTGTAAATTTTGAAGATTTGTTTGATTACGGAATAGAATTAGAAGTATTGAATGTTGAGGAAGATAGCAAAGAAGAATTGTACGTTATAACCTGTGAAGTAAAAGATTTTGGTAAAGTGCGTGATGCTTTTTATGCAAAATTTGGAGAGCCAGAACTTGCTCGTCTTTCATGGCAACCAAAGGACCTGATTGAAGTTAGCGATAAGGAATTAATTGATAAATTATCTGCGTTGCTTGAAGAGCTCGAAGATAATGATGATGTACAGTATGTTGAAGGTAATTTTACTTTTGCTGGTGATAATTTTGCCGCTTAAGTTATGAAACTAATCGTACTCATACTACTTTTTATTTTACCGCTGTACACCATTGAGGCATCCGCAGATATCACGGTATCATTCCAGCACGGGATCAGAAAAAAAAGTCATGGATTCAAGTAGTCAAGCTGTTATGATAAAAGAAAGCAACGTAGGAAACTTACTACATGACAAGAGGTTGTTATTCATATCTAGTAACATAAAATCTTCCTTTTTTGCTACAGGAGTTGAACAAGGTTTGGCGCAAAATACAGTGATGAGATTAATCGACATATATAAAGATTTTGGTGTAGACTTTAAAAAAGATATCGTGCAAGAGAGTAAATTGGAGGTTCTTTTTGAGAGATTGCCTAACAACCAGAAGACTGAAGAAAAAATTTTATACACCTCACTGACAACAAACAAAAAAGCTACTCGCTTATATCATTATAAGTCACAAAACGGTCAAGAAGGATATTTTGATAAAGGGGGAATAAGCCTAAAAGGTAGCAAAGCTTTTATAAATCCGTTAAATGGAGATTATCGTATATCTTCGAAATTTGGTAATAGAAAGCACCCTATTCGCGGTAAAGTTGTTTTTCACAAAGGAGTAGATTATGCAGCTAAATTTGGTACTTCTATATACGCTGCTGCAGAAGGTGTAATAGAATATATAGGAAATAACGGAGGATATGGTAGATACATCAAAGTAAAACATAAAAATGGGTATTCAACCTGCTACGCACATATGAGTAAATTTAATAGTGATGTGAAATTAGGCTCCAAAGTAAAGCAGGGACAGGTCATTGCTTATGTTGGTAGCACTGGTATTGCCACAGGACCCCATTTACATTACGAAGTTATATACAACGGCAAACACGTTGATCCGCTTACAATAGCACATAAAAACAAAGTGAAGTTACTTGATCACGAATTAAGGGAGTTTAAACTATTTGTAAATAAAATGGATAAAACGGTCAACAGGGAGAGTTCATGTGAAAAAGAAGTTTAAAGACAATATTGATAAGAATACGATAAATGATAGAAATTTAAGTCAACTCCGGGTTTTTCCTGTACTAATAGTGCTAGGATTAATTTTATCGGTACTTTTTGTAGCATATGATAGTACAATCGCACTTGGAATCGCTGCTATTTCAGTGTTGTTTTTTTTCTCAAGTGTTTTTCATCAATAACCCAAATGAAGCAAGGGTGATAGAATTTCTTGGTCATTATATTGGAACTTATTTTAAACCTGGGATGTTTATTACACTGCCGTTTTCAACAAAACATGCTGTTTCTCTGAAATTTCAAAATATCAATACAGAAAAAATAAAAGTGAATGATGCAAATGGAAGCCCAATAGAGATTTCAGTAGTGATTGTTTGGAGAGTAAGCAGCCCCGCAAAGGCATATTATAATGTGAATAATTATTATGAGTTTGTTTTCGTGCAAAGTGACTCGGTAATTAGAGAACTGGCAAGCAATTACCCGTACGACAGCGAAAGCGATGAGGAATCTTTACGTAAAAATTCTGATAAAATTTCAGGTGAATTGCGTTCAATGTTACAACAAAGACTGGATATTGCGGGAATTGAAGTTACAGAAGCAAGAATATCGCATTTAGCGTATTCTTCTGAGATTGCACAAGCAATGCTGAGGCGTCAACAAGCACATGCTATCACCTCTGCAAGAAAGCATATAGTGCAAAATGCAATAGGAATTATCGAAGAGGTAATAGCCCATTTTAAAAAGAATAAAAGCATACAATTGGACGGGAAGCAAAAGATTCAATTGATAAATAACCTACTAGTTGCCATTATTTCTGAACAAGATGCACAACCAACAATTAGCTTAGATAATAGTTAGTATAGAAGCTCAATGAAAAATTTACTTGACAACCTTCGCCATTACCATTTCAATGAGACTGAAGCTATTATTTATCTTCAGTCTGTGCAGATTAAATGACAAAAAACTTAGCATATTTGGCGTCTCATGTTTAATTTTTTGCACTATGTGTACTGCATGTCTTTATAAAACTTCTGTTTTTTTACCTATACAAGCTGAAACGCGCTTATAAGTCGTTTAAGACATCAAAAACGCCAATGTTATAAGGTAGCTAGTGAATAACTAGCTACTCGGGGTTTCTTTTGTCTTTTTTTCTTGTTTGATAAACTTCTTAAATATTTATTACTAAAGTAGTATCGCGGGTCCCAGTATCAAGTACTGGGATGACAAGAAAAGGCTACTTGGATAACAGGAGGCTAATATGGAAAACATAAACTTTCTAAAATTCATTGAGTTATGCTTTAAAACTGTGATGTCGGGATATGAGTATAACGACTATCAATATATGAAAATCATAGTAGACAGGCTGGAAGCGGCAAGTGCCAGTGAAGTGAGGCGCATAATATTCAATATGCCGCAGCGCTCGATGAAGTCCATGTGCATCAGTGTTGCATGGCCCGCGTGGATACTGGGCAATCAGCCAACTGCAAGGATAATAGTTGCAAGCTATTCTCAGCGGCTTAGCGAAAAGCACTAGCTCGATACAAGGTGTATAATGCAGTCTGGTTGGTGTAAGGAGTTATTTCCGGAGGTAGAACTATCCAAAGAGCAAAATACTAAATATAAGTTTCAAACATGGCAGAGAGGATACAGAATTGCAACATCTGTTGGAGGGACATTGACCGGTGAATGCGGTGATTTCATCATTGTGGATGATCTACTGAGCTCCACTCAAGCTTTGAGCGAAACGCTTAGAAAACGTGCTACAAACTGGTTTGACCAGACTTTAGTAAGCAGGCTCAACAATAGAAAAAAAGGAGTCATCGTTCTTGTGATGCACAGACTCCACCTGGAAGATTTGAACGGCCACCTTCTTTCCAAACCAAAAATCATATGGCACCATATTCGTTTACCAATGATATCTGAAAATAAGGAGGTTATCTATTCAGTTAAAAAGACAGCGCCTACTTTTTTTGTTCCGGTCATCCAAGTAACTAAAAATTGGCACACCAGCAATAAACGCTGGGTTCCAGGATCAGCTACTTACATAACACCACCTGCAAGGATATACTCAAGAGAAGAAGATAAGTTGCTATACCCCATAGATGGAGGAAAAGAAGAAGTTGAGATCATAAAGGCTGAACTTGGGAGTTACGCTTTTGCTGCTCAATATCAACAAAACCCTCTACCGCTTTCAAGTAGTATAATCAAACTAGAGTGCCTGAAGCGCTATAGAAATTTTCCTGATGATCTCTCGCATGTAACCCAAAGCTGGGACACTGCGGTTTCAACAAGCAACTCTAGCAACTTCAGCGTCTGCACCACTTGGGCAAAAGCAAGCAATGAGTTTTATTTACTCGATGTATATCGTGCAAAACTCGAGTACTCAAAGCTTAAAGAGCAAGTTCTGTCACTGGCTGCAAGATGGACACCACACGCAATTTTGATCGAAGCCAAAACGAGTGGTCAACAATTGGTGCAAGAGCTAAAAGCAAGCAGTGATTTGCCAATCATTGAAATAGTACCACATGATGACAAACTTGCCCGATTCCACCAGATTGTTCCTATTATAGAGTCTGGAAAAGTTTTTCTGCCGCACCAGGCGATATGGCTCAATGATTTTGAGTATGAGATTTTAATGTCTCCAGAAGCACATTACAATGACCAAGTCGACAGCACCGTGCAATACCTACAGTGGATAAGAGAAAGCACCTCCAGAGTCGCAGCTATACGCACATTGTGATTTAAGAGCAATCTCCACCAGGAAGGATGCCATTCAGGTATCGGTACTTGGATAACACAGGGGTGTCATTCCAGTCCTCTAGATTCAAATATAAAACTTTCCGCCACAAGTTATTTCCCATTCTTCTTTAAATTTTTTTAGATGTGCCTTTTTTTTGCATTCTAAAAGTAGCTCTTCCACACTTTTGTTGTAGCTCTCGGTAGTGATTCTTCCTTGATGATGCACAAATCTCAAGTAAATTAAGTAAGTGTTAATTACGTCTGTTTCGCAATACTCTCGAATCTCTTGCATTTTGCCGCTATCGTATAAACCCATAACTTGCGACCCATCAACCCCAATTTTACCAGGAAGATTAAGCGCTGCACAAACTTCGTTCATTTTTACTCTCGCGGAGGCTACAAAATCAGAGAGGGATTCAAGTAAATCGCAATGCCAATCACTACTGTATCTTTGATTATAGCTATTCCACTTATCACCAGCTTTATGAAAATATTCTGCTTGAATGCCATGAACCATAGCACGGTACTTCAACACTGGTATATCAAAAGTGCGCCCATTAAATGAGACTAACCTTGGTCTTTTTTCTGACATATAATTGAAAAATCCCTTCACTAGCTCTTTTTCACTAGAATTTAGTGTACCGCCAGACCTAATTTCCTGTAGTGTGAACACCTCATAACCATTTCTGCAGCTTATATTGCAGAGTAAAAAACTGATAACTACAATTTGGTGGAAAGGCTGACGAAGAAAAGGGTTTTGTCCGTTTGTTATCTCGAGGTGATACTTTGTTAACGCGTCTCTTTTCTCTTCTACACTACTATCATCACAAATATTGAGTAAATTTTTGCAGGAGTTTATATCTGGTATAGTTTCAATATCAAATACCAATAAAGAACTAAGCATCGCTTATATACTCCTCGGGACGGTCAGTCCAATGCCGCACTTTCACGAATAAAAACAGGTGAACTTTACACTCGAATAACTTCTCCAGCTCAACACGTGCCTCGATGCCAATTTTTTTAATATTACTGCCATCTTTTCCTAGTACTATTTTCTTATGGCTATCCCTCAGCACAAATATGACATGTTTTATGATTAAACTCTTATCTTTTTTCTCCTGAATTTGTTCAGTTATGACAGCTATAGAATATGGCAATTCTTCACGCAAATTCAAGAATAATTTTTCCCTCGTAATTTCCGCTGATAAAAAACTCGTTGAGGAATCGGTTATTTGATCTTCTCTATAAAACCAAGGACCCGCTTGTGCAACTTCAGATAAATAACTTATCAAATCAGAAAGTCCATCACTCTTTAATGCGGATATTGTGAAAATTCTTTCAAACCTATAAAGTAAATTCAGATGTCCATACGCCATCTTTAACTCAGGTTTTTTTATCAGATCAATCTTATTGATAACCAAAATGCATCTGCCTTTTGTGCGTTGCAGCCGCGCAAATATAGCTTTGATTCTCTCTATATTTTTTAAATAATTGCTCACATCAACCAGCAACAAAGTAATGTCATCACCCTTGATTGCTGACCATGCAGATTTGACTAGAGTTTTCTCAAGTTTCGTTTCTGCCGAAAATATCCCCGGAGAATCAGTAAAAATAATTTGTGTGTCATCACGTATTGCAATACCCCTTATTTGCGTCCTCGTTGTCTGCACTTTGGGAGTAACAATTGCAATCTTCTTACCTACAATGCTGTTAATCAGCGTAGACTTCCCAGCATTTGGTAACCCGGCTATGGTGACAAATAAGCATTTTTGTTCTTTCACAAAGGGGATTGTAAAGAAAACTGGATTCTAGTGTCAAGCTACTTAAATGACATCTACCACATCATTAGATCTCTTACATAACCTGCTTTTGAAATTTCTTACCATAATGCAAGAAATCTATCACCATTAAGATAAGCGTTATTTTCATTTTTTACTTTTTTGAAAATAATATATACTATAAAAATATGGTGTGCTGGAGTTGAATGAATGGATATTAAAGAATCACCATCAGGTAAGGCTATTAATGCACCCGCTGTTTATCAGGCATTTATACCTAATCCCTTACCACCAAAATTTGAATGGGACAATGATTTAGTCAAAAGCCTTTCCAGAGCAGATCATATTTTGGGTATGTTATCAAGAGAAGTAGCTAAATTGCCTAATCTTCATCTTCTCATGCGACCCTTTATAGCACGTGAAGCAGTCCTTTCAAGTAGAATCGAGGGGACTCAAGCAACTCTCGGTGAAATTTTGGCTCAAGAAGTATGTGCTAATGTAGATCGCAACCCCGATGATTTACAAGAAGTACGCAATTATATAGCATCGCTCGAGTATGGACTCAAACGTTTACAGTCCCTTCCACTGTCGCTTCAGTTGATTAAAGAAATTCACAGGATGCTAATGCAAGGTGTAAGAGGCTATCACGCAACTCCAGGAGAATTTCGTCGCGTGCAGAACTGGATTAGAGTTCCATGGTGTACAATAAACTCAGCAAAATATGTGCCACCAACACCAGGTGAGTTGATGGATTGCCTGTATTCTTTTGAAAAGTTCCTACATGACAGGACACTACCCCCACTCATACACATAGCTTTATGCCATTATCAATTTGAGGCAATTCACCCGTTCTTGGACGGCAATGGGCGTATTGGACGTCTACTCATAACATTACTACTTATCGAGAGAAAGTTATTATCATCGCCTTTGTTATATCTAAGCGCATTTTTCGAAGCTACGCAAAGTGAATATTATACACAACTTTACAATATAAGCAGCAAAGGTACGTGGCATGATTGGTTCTCTTATTTCTTAAATGGTGTAGCGTTGAAATCGTTGGACGTATTATCGAGGGCAGAACAAATTAACAATTTAATTACAGGTTGGCAAAGTTCTAAAACCAAGGAGTTGCGAGCGATATTATAAGATATCTAGCTGTAAACCCTTACTTTACTATAAAGAGAATAGTTGAAAATTTAGATGTTGCATTCACAACAGCCCAAAGGGCAGTCATGAAACTTGAAGATTTAGGCATTGTTTCACAAACTTCTGAGGGAAAGAGAGATCGGGTTTACTGTGCAACTGATATTTTGAAGATTTTAGAAGAGCCACTACCTACACCTAACACGTGTCTCGGTGATTATGATATCTAATTTTTGATCGTGTTCTTCTACTGGCAGATTTTTGCAATATTGTTTTTCATAAGCTACACCTATAAATATTTTGCCAAGTGGCCGCAGTTCTTTTATTACCGCATCATACCAACCACCACCAAAACCCAATCTATTAAGATGATCATCAAAAGCAATAACTGGAGTGATAATCGTGTCGGGGATTATATTTTTACCTATTTTGTTCCATTTCTTAAACCTCAGTGGCTTGGTTTCATCAGGAATTGCCACTTTATAGCCTAAATTGAGCAAATTATGCATCAAAGGTATAACATTTATCTCTCCATCAATTGGATTGTAAGCTGCAATTGTTTTGCCTTTAATGTAACTTAAGTTCTGATTGAAGAGATTAACAAGGGAATTTGCTGCGTAGCTCTCATCAATATTTTTTCTTATAACCCTATATTGCTCTCTTATTTCCTTTTTTTGTTGCTTAATATCTTTGAACATGGTCTATCCATTTTGTAGTGAGTTTTTCCTGTAAACTATTTTGTTTCAAGCGCTCACTCAAAAAATCAAAGTCAACAAGCTCCATATCCTGGTCTTGATTGCTGCAACTATATACATAATTCTCTTCTCCTGTTCTCGTATTTATATGCCGCTGCACGCACTGAGCGCAGATTTCTTTCATCATACATTGCATAGGCGAATTGATCGATGATATTGCCATGTGGCCCGATTTCAAATATGGCCTTAAGATTGTTTTTCTCGCTTCATTTACGGCCTTCATCATTTTATCAGAACCGATAGTAATAATTTTATCTATAGCATCTAAATTAATCGTGGTATCGCCCAATATTCCCCTTTGATAAGAGATTATTGCATCAACTATATTCCCATGAAAGGATTTGTCTTGATCCCTGTTTGTTTTTATTAATCCTTCTTTGCATGCCCAAACTACCGCACTTGATGCACGCTCTATCAGTGCTTGTTTAAATACATCATTTAATTTCCTATAGCCAGCAAAGTATAAAACCTTATTGTTATTTTCAAGACAGGCCTTTCCTATTGAAAACAATACTGCATTTCCAACTCCACCACCAATTAGCATTATGTTTTTCATGTCT
The DNA here is from genome assembly GCF_041154185.1 of Wolbachia endosymbiont of Tettigetta isshikii. NCBI lineage: Bacteria > Pseudomonadati > Pseudomonadota > Alphaproteobacteria > Rickettsiales > Anaplasmataceae > Wolbachia > Wolbachia endosymbiont of Tettigetta isshikii. The sequence goes on from NZ_JBFTEN010000010.1 coordinate 9,974, forward strand.
TTGTTCTTGCATGCATATGACACGGAAAAGGGGGGATTCGAACCCCCGACATATTTTCATATGTGCACGCTTTCCAAGCGTGTGCTTTAGACCACTCAGCCACCTTTCCACATTACTTATAATATTAAAAATTGTGCTGCTGAGCAAGTTTAACTATGAAAACCAGGTACACAGGGTTCACCGCGAAAATTTACAGTATTGTGGAATTTGTTTTTACAAGTTGAAAATGTTTTATCGCAACCTGCGAGTATCGAATACTTATCCCCAGCAGAAATTTGGTATGGAGGTGAAGTAAACAATGTAACTACTTTATTTTTGTGTTCCTTCACTATACCTTCAAATGCTTCTGGGCTAAAGAATTTTACTACCTCATGCTTATAATACCCATCGCTCTCAATTAGATTAGTGTCTTCGAATCTTCTTTCGTCTATTACTTTAGTAATTGTGCTTATTTTACTGAACTTTTTAGCATCTGCTTTACACCTACCATCGCAAAATTGTGCTCTGCATACAGGGGAATATAATTCTGCTATGCTCCTCTCAAGCTTTGTCGCAAGCCCTCTAGTTTCAACAACAAATCTCCCGTTATTTAAAGTTACTTTACCGAAAGTTCCCAAGTGCAGATTCATCGTTCCATGGCTCAAATCCTTATAATTCACAAGAAATACTTCAATGTTTGCGAAGTCATACTTTCCAAACAAGACATCTTCTTCTTTAATGTCATCGCTATTTAATATTCCCTCAATTTCTAGGTTATCAGTCTTTAAGTCGCTGTTTAATATTATGCTACTAGCTGTAAATCCACTTGAAGATTTGTAGAGTATATTATCAATATTTAAATCCTCATCATAATCAGTAAATCCCATTACTTTTCCACCCGCAAGATTTAATTTCCAGCATGTAGTAATTGTAAGTAACTCTCCAGCTAAATAGTTTTTTAACGTGGTTTGCATAAAAACCTCCTATTTAATTGATTGAATTTGAAAACGGCCAATAGATAAGGTATCATTCCAGTATCTGAGCACAGGGATGACATCCTCCTAGTAGAAAATGTTCGTACAGTTGTACATCACACACTGGAATGACACCATATATTGATTTGATCAACAAACAAACACTTAGCTTCAACAGACAAGACATACACCACACTCAATTGTGGTGTATGTTAGCCAACTAGAAAGAAAACTTCACGCCAGTGAGGAAGAGAACTCCTTTGTTAGAAGGCGCTACTTTCTTACTATCATTTTGTATAATCTTATAACTATCAGCTTGCTTCTCATCAGTTATAAAGTAATGAAGGGCTGCATAAGGGACAAATTTGTTCTTACTGCAAGCAGGAGAGAGATCATACTGAACACCAAGTGCAACGTCATGAAGCTTATCTCCATCACTCATTTTACTACCAAAGTATGTTGAGCTCGTGTAGAAGCTCTCATATTGATAACCAGCACCTGCAGTCCAATACATGGTGTTTTTATCATCTCCATCAAACTTAGCCTTCAAGCCTATAATTCTTGTATAATCTAGATTATCCTGACTTGGATTTTGAGGAATCTTTTCGGGAATTTTCCCATAATCATCATTACCTTTTATTTTAATATCCTTTGGTTGACCAGATTTACTCAAATATGCAAAGGAGGCAGCAAGCTTCACGCCTTGATCTTCGTTGATCTTATAGTCAGCGCTTATACCCAAGTTAAGACCCATCAGGTCATTGTATTCCACAAATTCTTGATAAAGATGCTTATCTTTATTTGGTTCTTTTGCTTTACCATATTCACCAACCACAGAAGTTTTGACTTTTATGCTGTTTTTACTAAAGTCATATTCATATGATGCACCAGCACTTACTATGTGTTCATAGTCTGGGCCAACGTGTCTCATGCTATTATTTTCTTTTACAACAAACAAACTACTATCATAGCGAGGTGAGTAGCTCATACCAAATCTTGCACCCATATAATTTGGTGAGTAGTAAGCAATTCTAAACGGTAGTGTAGTCAGAACATCTTTGTTGTATTTTCCAGCCATGCGGAAAGAGAGCTTTTCACTTTCACTTGAGAAGCTTTCAGTGTAAAGACGTGGTGTTACATAAAATGGAAACGTTGCAGCGCTTCCTTCTAAGTTCACTTTTCTGAACCAGTCACTATCTGCAGCTCCATCAACAGTTGCAATTCTTGTTGCATCAAGTCTCATCAGAGCTTCAGGACCAAACTGGTAGCCAAGTTTCAGATCACCATATTTTGAATTCAAAAACACATGTGCACTTCTGCCTCTTGCCGCATTCACACCTTGTGAAGCTCCTTTGCCCTCTGTCACTGGAACGTGGAATTGCACATCAGCACCATAGAGAAGACCTAAATCTTCATTTTTGTTTTCAGCTCTTAAGTGTAATATTGCATCTGAAATCATGCCCATGTTTTCACTATAATCACCGATATTTCCTACCCCATGAGGAAATATTGGATTTGCTCCTCCTCTCTGATCCTCAATATTATTGTAATAACTTTCAGACCTGCCAGACATAACGTTATAAGGTTTATATTCCTCACCTCCTGGCCCTGCTTTACCATAACCTTGAGCGTCAACAACGCCACCGAAAGTGATTCTCAAGCCATTTGCCACTTGGTTGGTATCAATAATATCAACGCTGCCAACTGAGACAACAGGACTGGCTTTGCCTTTTTCCTCGATGTTTTTATTAACAGTTTCAGTCTCAATTTTAGCTTTCTGAGTTTTAGAACTCTTAGTTTTTAAACCCTCTATATTAGAGTTCTTAACATTGAGAGTTTTTGCTTTTTTCTCATTTGCTAGTTCTACCTCCTCTTTTCTCTTTTTCTCAGCTGCTAGCTTCAGTTCCTCTTTTTTCTTAAGCTCTTCAGCTTTCTTTTTTGGATCAGCATTACATATCCTGTCCATTTTCTCTTTTAGTTTTTTATTTGATGTCTCCATAACTTCCATTTTTCCAGAAGTTACTGCGCTCTCTTGCTTTTTTATACTTTCATCAGAAAAGTCAGCAGCAAAACCGCCGAAAGAACATAAAGTCAATAAAGAAGCTAGAGCAGTTCTAGTGTAGGTAGATTGTTTCATGAAGTGCCCCCAAAAAATTTCAAAATCATTATCTTAAACGTAAATAGTACAAAAATGTTGAAAGTTCAACTTAAAGCAATCTTATAGCTGAAACAAAAGTAAAATGCAACACATTAAGAACAACTTTTTTAATATCCCTAGCGCGCATATTAACTAAAACTTAGCATAGAGGTTTCCCTGTTGCCCGCATTATAGCTCTAATGCTCACTCTGCGGAAGTAAAAATTTTCCATGATAAAATAATAAATATAGCTAAGAATAAAAAGTTTCCGTTAAATACTTTAACGTTTATTAAAATATTAAAAATAACTATTGACAATAGTATAGATTTATAGTATAGTTAATTTATTTAATAAATATTGAGGTATTTTATATGAATTTTAGTTTCTTACGCAATTGGTTTGATACTACAAACGCCAGTGTAAGCGATGTGAGCTTAAAGCCAAATAATGTTAGACAGTCAAGCTCTCCCTTAACAGATAGTAATGAATATAGTATAGGCAATGAAGAAGATGATGAATTTGAGATCATTGAAGACTATGAATCCATAAATCTTCGTGATCCAAATCAAATACACTCTTTACCTGATCAGGCAAGCGAAAGTATTGTAGAAATTGCAGGATTCAATAAAGGGAAATTATTGGAGATGAGTAATTTCTGTAAGATAAGCTATGGTGATAGTGGCGAAAAATTAGGCTAAAAATACTTTAGAGCTTTAGCTTATGGTGGTAGTCTTTTTACCAAAAATGAAGAAGATTTTGCAATCCTTAAAAATGAAAAAATGTATAAAACTAGAGCTGAGCTTACTCGGGAAGGTTATAAAATTATTCCATTTGGAAACAGCTTCGAAGAAGATGCTGGTCATGTCTTCATAAGAGGTAAAGAAATAACAATAGCTTATCACGGTACTCGTTTTAAGCACGGCTGGTTTGGTTTAAATGATGTAATCACCGATTTGAATGCATCTTTCACGACCTCAGAACTTTTACCTGAAGGTGGAAGGATTCATCGTGGTTTCTATAACTCATTTATGGATTCATGGCCTAATCTTTATGGTATCTTAAAGTCTCATGCCGAAAAGCAAGGTCAGAAATTAAAGATTTTAAATTTAATCTCACAGGTCATAGTATGGGGGTGGGGGAGCCGTTGCTAAAATAGCTGCTTTATGTCTCAACAAAACAGAGGAGGCTAAAGATATTCATGTTGCAACTTTTGGTGATCCGAGAGTTTTTGATCTTACTGCTAGTGAAATTTACAATGATGCTCTTCAAGAAACAACTATAAGAGTAACTCAACATAGGCAAGACCCAGTACCAGCAGTATCACCTGGTTCGCTCGGTTACGCTCACGTGGGTGCACAATTGAGAGTATCAGCACCGGAAGGATATGCTGTTCATAAAATAGATGGTTATCATTAAGCTATTTATAGAACAGATGAAAGGGAGTTCCAATCAAACAATGACGTATCTCTCTTTTACTATCCTTCAAAAATGCTAGGACGAATTAACTCTGCAGTTTTAGGTAATGCTCAATATTACGCTGCTAATTTAGTAGGGTATGCTTTCGGTCAATCAAACTTTTTTGAAGAAGTGAAGAGTAAGTATGAAAATTCTTCTAAGACTAAGCAAGTGGAAGGTAAACATGAAAGCCCTTCTCATGAACAAGTAAAGGTTGAGTCACATAAAGACTCTTTACTTACCATGATTAGGTACGTAGCGGCTGGTTAATGGAGCATTGCTCCATTAACCCATAGCCCTTCTTATAATAATCAAAACAAAGGATGGGTCTTACAGTGACTGGATCAACAACATATAATTACCGGACAGAAGGGCTATAGATCTCAGCGTCACACGCTGGGATGACAAGAAAGGGATAATGGGAGAAAAGGGCTACTTGAATGATACCATCCTAATAGGCTTGAATTACAATGTTCGTATAGTTGTGTGTCAAACACTGAAGCAACAAACCATCTTTATTACCACATAAAAGTAACTAGCTACGGGCACTATAGCGTTAAACTACTTCTACTATATCTAATTAAGCATATTAATAGGTAAATGAATTTTAATACAATCTGATTATACTTATAAATACGCTTTATAGAATGAAAGCATGGAAGATTTTATAACTGCAAGAAGGAAAGATGATGCTATGATATCTGTTTGTCAGGATAATAGGAGAAAAACTGTATTAATTTCATGGCTCAATCAAGCTGCAAGGGATTTGTTAAAATACAAGAAAGAGAGTTTACTCAATAAGCCATTAATCAATATTTTAAGTGCAAGAGCAGCTGACGATGTAAGAAATTATTTAGAGTATGCCGAGGATGGATATGATTTACTTGACATATTGCCTAAAGTGATAGGTTTTTCCTTAATTAACTCTAAAGGAGAGGACATCAAGGCAAAAGTGAAAGTTTTCCGTACCATGCAATTCACTAATGACAAGATTAATTATGATCTGTTGATACGTGACATCAGCTTACTTCATAAGCTAGGAATATTTAGGGATGAATATCTAATAGGTAAAAAGTACAAAAACCACGACTTATTTGGTATACCAGACAATGAATCTTCTATTCTAGAGCTGCGTGCTATATCAAATTTTGCTCTGCGACATCAAATTAGTATAGCTGTGGGAGTTATTGGTTTCGATAGTAACTGTGAAGAGACGAACAATGCACTGAAAGTTGTTATAGAGCACTTTCACAAAAATTGCCGCAGTGATAATTTTTTAGGGTATATTGGCGAAAATAAAGTGCTCTTTATTTTATTTAACTGTAATACAGAAGACACACCTAAAGTAATTGATCGTTATACATTCTGCTATCAATAAGCAGCTATTAAAACAAAAATTACCACGTGTATCAGTAATTTATGGAAGTATAGCTCAAAAACTAGCTGCACAGTACAAAATCTGATATTTTATGTAAAAAAGTTGTCTTTTGACTATATTGTATTTAAACTTAAGTTTTTATAAAAATTTAAGTTTATTCATGAAGTTGAAATATTGCCTGGTAGCGCTCCTTTTGTTATTATTCTCGCAAAATAGTGCTAACGCTAGGGTAATTCTAGATAAGGGAATATTTTATGCAAAACTGGACGTAAAAATAGATTTGAGGTTTGGCTACGCTCTTAACAAAGATTCTTTCAATATTAAGCCTAAAGACAAGACTTCAAGTTATTCATACTTGCGCTTTCTTTATTTACAGCAAGTTTATCCAAATACTCAAATTGGGTTTAATATTAAGGCAGGAGTTTCTGATATCGCAAACCTAAAGGCGTTAGACATAGAAAAGCTAGGCATGGAAGAATGGTATTTTATCATAAAAAACCGTGGACTTGGATCAATTGAGTGTGGAAAAAGAAGTTTAGTCAGTCAAAGCATGCTGATCAATACTTCAAAAATTTACGCGGCTGCTGGAGGAGTAAACGGTTGCTGGGTAAACTATGCAAATCTGCGTGGCGATGAAAAGAAGGGCATTGGTACTGGATACGATAAAGACAAAGTCTTTTGTGTTAAACCCAATATTTATAGTGATTATAATGGACTAGAGCTGAAATTAAAGCAACCAGCAATAAGCTATACCTCCCATGAGATTTATAACTTTCAATTTGGGCTTAGTTATGTTCCAGGGAAGAATAACTTGTATTATAGCAATCTAGTTGCTGCTGGCCTTTCCTATAAGAATAGTTTGTCGGATGACATAAATTTTACTGCTGCTTTAACCAGTGAATTTGCAAGGGAAAATTTAACTGATTGCTTAGATGAAACTACTAAAGGTTATGAATGTTGTAATCAATTACTACACTGGAATTTTGGTTTAAAACTGAAACTTTTCGATCTTGATTGCATTTTTTCATACGGTAATGGTGGTAAATCTGGCAAGAGATATAGTCCTGAAACGACTAATACGTATTATACGAATGCAGGTGTCGCTTACCGCTCTGATTCTCGCAAATTGCGCTTAACATATTTTAATAGTGGTCGGGATATTGCAGACAAAGGTACGAACAAATTAACATCATATGCTTTAAGCCTTGAAAGTTCTCTTTTTATGGGCAGTTCATACTATTTCGATATTGTAAAATTTAATGCCGAAGAGCCCATCGAAGAGTCTAAAAGCAACTCAGGTTACGTGCTTTTGGCAGGGCTAAAGTTGAGTTTTTGATAAATGCATTACAGCAGTTTAGATAGTTTTGCTTTACTTGAAAACCAACTCAATGCATTATGTCCATAGAATATTGCTATATCAAAACATGCTACAACTGCTAACCTTACTCACTATTATTGCTTCAGTTGTATTTTTGGGTCATTTAGTTCCAATAGAAGCAAAAACCTTTTTGTATTCAGTGAGCTTAAGTATCAAAGAAATTTTGCTATTTATAATGTCTTTTATTGTTTTTGCGTTAATCTTTAGCAGCGTTAGCAATCTTAAGCAGTCGGCTATAAAGTTTATACTACTACTTGTCATAATGATTTTCTTATCGAATCTAGCTTCAAGTTTAATTGCTTATTCGATTGGGTATTTTGTCTTGCAAAACACTTATCCGATACAAGATATAACATATGAAGAAACAATTGTTCCTTTGTGGTTGTTTAAGCTGCCGCTACTCCTTTCTAACTTTCATGCTCTTGCTTATGGATTTATATCCAGTTTAATAGTGTCTGTTCTGCTGCCCAAAAAGAGTAAAGAACTCTCGCGCAAAATGTCAGACTTAACTTTATTTATTCTAAAAGTCTTTTTGATACCAGTTATTCCAGTATTCATACTTGGGCTTGCTTTAAAAATGCAACATGATCAGGTTCTATCTATAATATTCAAAGATTGCTCAATAATTTTTGTTATTATAGCATCTGTAACTTATTTTTATGTTTTTCTCTTATACGGAGCAGCAAATTCGTTTAAGATCACGAACTGGATAACTAGCATAAGCAATATGATGCCAGCATTTATTACTGCGATGAGTACAATGTCTAGCAATGCAACTATGCCACTTACTCTTGAAGGAAGTAGAAAAAATGTAAAGCAACCTGATGTAGCATCGTCTGTTATACCAATAACTGCTGGCTTTCATTTAGTGGGTGATTGCTTTTTTATTATAATATTATCGATGATAATAACTTCTGGTTATGCATTATCCACGACAGACTATGTAACTTTCCTTCTTTATTTTTTGTTATTTAAGTTTGCTATCGCTGCAGTTCCGGCAGGAGGAATTGTGGTAATGCTGCCTGTTCTTGAAAGGTATCTTAAATTCTCTCCAGAAATGCTCTCGTTAATCACGACATTATATGTAGTGTTTGATCCAATAATAACCTCAGCAAATGTTATGGGCAATGGTGCTTTTACTATAATGTTTACAAAATTCTATGATAAGCTTAGGTAATGTCCATTCTAGCGATTGATACTGTAGGTTCTGGTAGCTCAATAGCGATAATTGACCATGATGGCAATTGTCTTGTAGAGCGCAATTCCACCAGCAATAGTCATGCAGAAACATTTTTTCAAATTTTGAACACTCTGTTCAATAAGCACAATTACAGCTACGATAAAATAGACAATTTAGTGGTAGTAGTTGGACCAGGAAGTTTTACTGGAATTAGAGTTGGTATATCAGCTGCAAAAGGCATAAATCTTGCTACGAATAAGCCGTTATACGGAGTTAATGCACTGGAAGTTCAGGCGTATGCAATATCCTTGCTTTGTGCAAACAGTAAAAAAAATATCAGAGCTATAATCAAAAATGCTCAAGGGTTTTACACGCAGTTATTTGATTTCAATTTATTGCCGCTGTCAGAGCCAGTTGTAGCTGCCGTATCCCAGTGTGTGATAGATACTGGTACGACAGACAATAACTGCATCACATATGTGGATTGCAATTTACCAGAGCTAAATGCTAGCCACGCAGGACTATTGGTCCGTTATAGGCTAGAAAATAAACAAAAATTAAACGTGGTCAAGGCTCTATATTTAAATGAGCCTCAGTATATGAAATTATTATAATTACCCTTTTGCGTAAACTCTATCGATTTGACTAAGTCTGTATATCTGGTTTGTTATTTCTTCGGCTACTTCTTTTATACTCATATTTGAATTTTCTATTTCTATGGCATTCGGCGGTATAAATAAATTACGAGTCCTAAATTTCTCTATAATACCGCCAATGCTAGTAACCTTCTTATTTTCTCTTTGTCTTTTTAATTTAATGCGTTTTTGTAATGTAGGTAGGTCACACTTTAGCACTATAGGAAGAATTCTTGTATTTATTCTTTTACTAAGCTCTACTACTGAGTTATACATCCTTGTATTGGAGTCGTTATTTTTCATCAATTCATCGATAAATATGTAATTTTTTGAATGAATTGGATAGGCTTCTATTGCCCGAAGCATAATTTGTGCAACGTTATATATTCTATCTTTGACTTCTTTAGGGATTTGGTCATATTCAAAGATATTATCATATATAGAGCGGATTTGAGTATTGTTGGAAAAGTTGCTGTTTACAATCAGTGCACCTATCATATTAGATAATTCTATTGCTGTAGAAAGCTTGCCACTTCCTGAAAAGCCGATAATATATACGAAAACTCCTATTATCTGTTCCTTTGTATTAATGTTTATCATATTATTTATAATGTGAAAATCTATATTCATAATAACATGAAACTTAAACTTTAAAACATTTAAAATATTATATAGAAAAATTATTTTTACAGTTAAGATATTATGTAATTCAGGGACATAAATTCCGTACAAGTTCCATAGATTATGTAATAGAGAATTGTTTACTAAGAATTCCTCTTCCTCTAATTTACCTCCAAACTAAAAGTATGAGTTTACTACGAGCCTCTTTTTTTTGTATAAACTTTCAGAAGATCTTAGCTGAAAATTGTGTTGTTAACAAAGAGCGAGGTAAAAAGGGACTTAGTCTACGCCTATCAGATTTTATCTTACTTTGGACTGGAGGACCATACATATACTCACCTATCGGCGCGTTCTAAGGATCAAAAGTCGTTTTATATTTATCCATTTGGTATACGCTTTAATGAAGTGAATGAAAATTCATTAATAAAGGTGTCGTTTGATGGGGATGTTATTGAGGGCAAAGAATATCAATATAATAAAACTGGTTATATAATCCACGGCTTTATTTATCAAGCAAGGAAAGATATTCAAGCAATTTTTCACTTGCATACACCTTCTATTGTAGCAGTTTCCTCCCTCAAAGATGGGTTGCTTCCAACAAATCAGTGAGCACTGCATTTTTACAATAAGGTATCTTACTATGATTATAATTCCCTGGCACTTGATGATACAGAAGGAAAGAGACTAATAGCTGATCTGAAAGAAAATTTTGTGATGTTAATGCGCAATCATGGATCTATAACGTGTGGTCGGACTATACAAGAAGCGATGTTTTATACATATCACTTAGAACAAGCGTGTAAAACTCAATGTTTAACATTAGCGATGAATAGGGAATTATCAATTCGAAGCGAAGAAATTTGCTCAAAAGCTGTAAAGGATTTTTTGTCTTTTGAAAGCAATCTTGGTGAAAGAGATTGGCACGCATGGGTTAGACTAATTAAAAGTAAGTTGTAAGAGGATCCTCGCACTACTATCTTTCTTCCAGTGCTCTCTTCTTGTCATCCGAGTAGAACCTTTCCTGTCATCTCAGTACTTGATACTGGGATCTAGGATACTACTTTAGTAATAAATATTTAAGAAATTTACCAGGCAAAAAAAAAGGCAAAGAAACCCCGAGTGGCGAGTTTTGACTCTATAATACTTTAAATCGGCACTATAATAATTTACTGACGATTAGTTTAAGCGCGATTTGGCTGAATGTAGAAAAAATGGAAAAGACATGCAGCCGCTATAATTTAATATAATCAGCCAAAAAATACCCTGAGTGTTATAATAAGGAAGCTGGAGCAACTTGTCAAGTAGTTTTTTCGTTTCTATGGGACAGCTTTTCACTGTTGTCTGTCCTCTTTTTGTGTAGTAAGGACTGGTATTAGTTTCAGAACTATGTAAAAAGTCCAATATAATTACTGCAATAGTAAAAACATGAATAAAAGCATTTCATCATTTGAGAGAAATTTATTTTCTAGGTTTGTGAATTTCTCTGAAAGGTGACTTTTTCCTCTGCTTTGGGTAAGATGAACGGTAATAGATTAAACGGAAAAATAGTGTAGAAATAATAGATCTAATAAGTGACTTTATACTGTTGTTAAAATCCATATCCATATGCTAAATGCAAAGCTTAAAAGCTCAGTTAGTATAGGTACTGTGTTTAACTCTTTGATCAACATCCAAAACAGCCAAATAATGGATAAAGATACAGAGAAGAGTGGGAAATGCCTCAATGCTGCGGTCCACTTATTAGGTTTTGGTAAAAATTCAAGTGTGTTAGGAAAAAATGATACAATGAAGTATGGAAGTGCAATACCTAAGCCAAGAAATAAGAAAATACTAATAAAAGTAAATATTGATGGCTGAATAAGGGCAAAACCTATGGCAGGTGCCATAAAAGGTGTGATGCAGGGAATTACAACCAGCGTTAAAAGCATTCCACCGAAAAAACTGCCACTAGCTTTATCTTAACAAGAAAATATGAGAGGAATGTCAAACAAGCCACAGAAACATAAGCCTATTGCAAACATTACATATAGTAATACTAGTACAAAAACAGGAGATTGTGTATGAAAACCCCAGTCCACTGCACAACCCATGTTACGTAATGTTAATAGCATTAAGGACAATATTAACATGCTAGTCAATACTCCAAGAGTGTAGGCTATGCCATTTAATTTCAGTTTAAATGAGTTGCTAGAGCCATTGATTATTACTGCTGCTTTTAAAGAAAGAACGGGAAAAACATAAGGCATAAAGTTAAGTATCACACCACCGATAAACGTGTATGCTGAATTTATTAGAAACCCCACAATTTTACATATAATTAAAATTATAATACAGTTTGAAGTAAAAGAATCTACTTAAATAGTCAATTGACTTTTTGTGCTGGCATGTTAGAAATTTTACACTTCCTGTGCTGATGTATCAGAAATTTTGTACTTTGCGAGCGTAGCTCAGTTGGTAGAGCGTCAGTTTGTGAGTCGCCAATTTGATCCTGGTCGCTTGTCCCACTAAAATTTTTTGCTCTATAGAAATATAAGCGTGAGCATACTTTATACATACTCACTTAGTGTATCCGTTTAGGTGCATGGCTAATGTACAAATATTGAAGCTAAAGTGGTGTCATGTAAGTAACTGACACTGGAACTTAGTTTTTCTTATAATTTCACCAAAATATTATATTTTTACATAAAATAGCCTCTTATGCCTAATGAAGCTCACTCTTTGGGTGTGTTCTTCTGATTTATGTTTTACTAATAGGATATTTTCAGATATAATTGGATATAATTAGATAAAAATACGGATACGTTTGACATTTCAAAAATTGTAATAACATCTGAAATGCTGAAATTAGTTGCTGAAATTGATGAATTTAAAGGAGCATGGCAATTATTTGGTAGTTTAGCTCCAGAGCGTTTACAAATGCTCAAGAAAATTGCAACAATTGAAAGTATCGGTTCTTCTACTCGTATTGAAGGAGCAAAACTATCAGACCGTGAAGTTGAGCAATTATTATCCAAACTTGATACACGATCATTTCGTTCTACGGATGAACAAGAAATAGCTGGATATGCATATGTGTGTGAAGAGGTATTTCAAAACTTTGAAAATATGCTATTTACAGAAAACGTTATAAAACAGCTTCATATCTGGCTTTTACAATTTTCACATAAAGATCAAAGGCACATGGGAGAATATAAGAAACTTCCCAATCATGTTGAAGCGTTTGATGAATCTGGAAAAAGCTTAGGCATAATTTCTGAAACAGCCTCTCCGTTTGAAACAGCGACACAAATGCAAGAACTTATTTATTGAACTGGCCAGCAATTAGAAGCGAAATCATCACATCCTCTATTAATTAGAGGTATCTTTATAGTGACTTTTTTAGCTATCCATCCATTTCAAGATGGAAATGGAAGATTATCACGTATTCTTACAACTTTCTTGTTGCTAAAGTTAGGGTATGCATACGTACCTTATAGTTCTCTTGAAAGTATAATTGAAGGTAACAATGAGGGTTATTACTTAGCTTTACGTCGCACTCAACAGTCTTTAAAGACTGGCAACTCTGACTTTAGTCCATGGCTTATGTTTTTCTTAAGATCACTGCAAAAGCAAAAATCTCGTCTTGATCGAAAGGTGTCACGTGAAAAAATGTTAAATCTCCGTTTTCCACCACTTTCGGCTAAAGTATTAATTTTACTTAGCAAACACGTACGTCTTACAATGAAGGATTTAGAAAATATTACTAAAGCAAACCGAAGTACCCTAAAGAAGCATGTATCTAACCTTGTAAGGTGTAATCATATCACTCAACATGGAAAGGGCAAAGCAACTTGGTATGTAGCTCAATAAGATATATATTCATTTTGAATTGTAGGGAGGTCTAAGCTGTGCTTACAAGGATGACAAAATTTCAAAAAAAGCCTAATATAACATAAAAAGCTTTATGAAAATCAGAGTTGGAGTAATAGGCTGCTTAGGCAGAATGGGCAAAAAAATACTCAGTGAATTGAACACAAATACCAAAGTAGAGATAGCAGGTGCTGTTGCCCGTGCAGATAGTAAATACGTAGGCTTAGATATAGGGCCAATTATAGGCCACAGCTTCAATTTAAGAATCAAAGTTACAAGTTCTATTAGTGACGTATTTGAGTCATCTGACGTTGTAATAGATTTTACAACTAAAGAATGTATGTTAGACTGCCTTAAAGCGGCTGTAAAGTTTAAAACACCGATGGTTAGTGGTACAACTGGAATAGAAAGTATTGATTTAAAAAAGTATGCTGCTGAGGTTCCAATATTATGGTCGGCAAATATGAGCATTGGAGTTAATGTATTGTTGAAATTGGTAAAAAAAGCTGCTGGGCTTTTAGGTAACGAATACGACGCTGAAATTTGGGAAATGCACCATAACTTAAAAAAAGATTCGCCATCTGGAACAGCTATAGAACTTGGTAAAGCAATTGCTAACGCTTCAGAAAGAGATTTTCAACTCAGTCAGTATTTTCATAGTTATTTAAAAATAAGAGAAAAGGGAAAATAGGATTTGCAGTATCTCGTGGAGGTGGGATGATAGGAGATCACAGTGTAATGTTTATCAATTCCGATGAACGGGTAGAATTAAATCACAAAGCAATTGATCGCACAGTGTTTGCTAAAGGGGCTATTCAAGCAGCAATATGGCTATATGAAAATGAAAGAGGAACACCAGGACTCTATTCAATGCAGGATGTGATATGAATGATACACGCGCCTCTGTCAAAAATTTAAATCTCTGGTATGGCTCTAAGCAAGTTTTATTCGATATAAATTTGGATATTTATAAAAGAAAAGTTACTACTTTTATCGGGCCATCTGGGTGTGGCAAATCAACCTTTTTGCGCTGTTTTAATCGCATGAATGATTATGTACCAGGGTGCAAAGCTGTTGGTGAGTTGGTTATCAACGGGCTAGGTAATATATATTCACGTGATATGGATGTTGTGCTACTTAGAGCAAAAGTTGGCATGGTATTTCAAAAGCCAAACCCTTTTCCAAAGTCAATATATGATAACGTTGCTTATGGACCCAAATTGCATGGTATGGTGAAGAATAGGCAAAAATTAGACGAAATGGTGGAAAATAGCTTAACTAAGGTCGGCTTATGGGAAGAGTTGAAAGATAGATTGCAGAACAGCGCATTGGATTTATCTGGTGGCCAACAACAGAGATTGTGCATTGCCCGTGCAATTGCAGTGAAGCCAACTATTTTGTTAATGGATGAACCATGCTCTGCTCTCGATCCAATGGCAACCAATGCAATCGAAAATCTTATACAAGAACTAAAATTAAGATTTACCATAATTATGGTAACTCATTCGATGAAACAAGCTAAAAAGCTGTCTGATAGCGTAATCTTCTTTTGTAATGGCAAGATTGTTAAATCTGGAAGTGTTCAAGAAATATTTGAAGATGCTCAATCTCCCTTAACGAAAGAGTATATTCTGGATCATTAAATTCCGCTATGCACAAGAACTTTGCTCTCAATAGCCTCGTTGGCAATAACACGGCTTTCAAAATCGATATTTATTATGTCAGATAGTGAGTTAACATCAGCGTAACCATCAAAACTTTCTACCGTTGACTTCACCGCCTTTACTATTTCCAAAAAGCCGATTCGTGACTTCAAAAATCCATTAACTGCTATCTCATTTGCAGCATTGAGCACAATACTATTTGTATGTGGGGAAGAGGAACTTAACACTTCCATACTGAGCTTTAGCGCAGGAAAGCGCTCGTAGTCTGGCTCTTGAAAGGTCAATTTTTTTTGCTTTATTAAATCCAATTTATGATTTAAAGCTGACCTTTCTGGCCAAGACAGAGCATATGAGATGGGAATTGACATGTCAGTCTCTGCAAGCACAGCAAAGTTAAAACCATCCTTGTAGACTACAACTCCATGTATTATCGATTCAGGGTGCACTACTGCCTCAATTCTATTTGGGTCAATGTTAAACAAATTATGTGCTTCTATTATCTCTAGCGCTTTATTCATCATTGTTGCACTATCAACCGAGATTTTCTTTCCCATATTCCAAGTAGGGTGACTTAGTGCTTGGTTTGCCACAACATTTCTTAATTGCTCAAGGCTACAATTTAGAAATGGTCCACCAGAAGCAGTGAGTATAATCTTTTCTACGCATCTATCGTCACTTTGCAAAACTTGAAAAATTGCGTTGTGTTCAGAGTCAACAGGAATTATCTGTACATTTTTCTTTTTAGCTTTCTTAAGTAGTAAATTTCCACCACAAACAATACTTTCTTTGTTTGCTAGTGCAATGATTTTAGTACCACTCTCTATAACCCGCATGACTGGTTCAAGACCTGCAATGCCGACTATTGCAACAACTGAGAGATCAACGGGCAAAGAAGCAACATTCACTAGACCTTCAGTACCAGCTTCTATTTTGATGTTTGTATCAAGTAGACTTTCTTTTAAATCTTTATAAAGCCTTTCATCAGAAATAGCAACGTATTTTGCATTTAGCAGTTTTGCTTGATACGCCAGTAGAGCAAAATTCGAATGGGCACTGAGTACTTCTACCTGGTATTCTTCTTTTTTCTTCAGTAGTAAGTCTACAGTCTTTTTTCCGATACTTCCTGTTGATCCTAAAACTGAAACCTTTTTCACTAAAACGTACTCATGTTAATCAAACGAGCTAAACCTATTCTCATTTAGCAGTTTCTGGACTTAACCACCAAGCTCATGTCCATGGTCATCGCCAACAGATGGTGAAGGACAGGGCGAAAAAGACTGACCATGGTGATCACCTGCATCATGCATGTCGTGTAAACCTTCAGCGTTGTGAGCTATTTCGTTCCTAGCATTGGGATAATCGTCCGGATGAGGTCCCCCATCACCGTGACCCATATCCATCCCTTCCGATGACATATCTTCCCCACCTCCACCACCTGAAAAATGTTCTGCAAGGCTTTCAAGAAATCTTATGCCAAACATATTACCTGATTTACCAAACAACGTTACTAAGCTACTACCATTTACCAAACCTTCGAACACATTACAGTAAGCAGGAATTGCTCCTTCATGAAAGCTGAACAACCATTTCATTCCATCTACAATTGTGGCAATAGAGTCACTATGACCAAGACCAAAGCCACTCTTTTCTCCTTGGTGTTCTTGGTGTTGTTGTTGAGCTTGCCACTCTGCAATATTTGGACCTTGAGCTTCAGTCATAAACTTTTATTCTAAACCTTAAACTACTATAGTTTACCACAAATATTGAAAAATATCAATAGGGCTACCATTTTATGAACGACAACACGCTTTTAAGCACGTATTGATGAGACTAGCGAAAAGGTTTTACGATAACCGCAATAATTATAATTATTATCAATACTGTAACGACTTCATTTAAAATACAGAAATAAACGTGATTTTTCCTATTTAAGCCCATTGCAAAGTTTTTCCTGTGCTTTGCGAGTAGTCCATGAACAACAAACATAAAGAATAACGCTAGTGCTTTGATGTGAAACCACCCTTCGCGGTATGCCTCTCTCATAACCATTAATGTGATGCCAAAACCAAGCGAAAAGAGCATTGCAGGGTTTACGATAAATCTTAAAAGTCTTTTCTCCATTATTTTAAGTAAGCTATCGCTTTCAGATCCTGGCTTTATAGTTGCATGATAGACGTAAAGCCTCGGTAAATAGAGCATACCTGCCATCCACATGATGACAGAGATAACGTGAAAAGCTTCGAGCCAGTGGTAATAACCCATTACAAAACGTTGAAATTTCTGATATTATCTGAGTTTAACGAAAAAGAAATCGATATGAAAGCGGAAAATTTCACTAAAGAACAGGTGGTTGGATTCTACAGGAAAATGCTACTCATACGCAGATTTGAGGAAAAAGCAGGACAATTGTATGGAATGTGCTTAATAGGCGGATTCTGTCACCTATCGATAGGACAAGAGGCAGTTGCGGTTGGGACGCAAGCTGCGTCAAAGTCAGGTGATGCTTTTATCACAAGTTATAGAGACCACGGTTTAATGCTGGCATGTGGCTCTGATCCAAACGTTGTGATGGCAGAACTGGCTGGTAAAGAAACGGGATGCTCAAAAGGTAAAGGTGGTTCTATGCATATCTTTGATATTGAAAAAAAATTCTTTGGTGGACATGGAATAGTGGGTGCACAGGTTCCAATTGGTACAGGGATAGCATTTGCTAATAAATATAAGAAAAAAGACAACGTGGTATTAACGTATTTTGGCGACGGTACTACAAACCAAGGGCAAACATATGAATCATTCAATATGGCGGCTTTATGGAAGTTACCTGTGGCTTATATTATAGAGAATAACGGATATGCCATGGGCACTTCTGTAGAAAGATCAACTTTAGTAACTGAGTTATATAGGAGAGGAGAGGGTTTTGGCATTCCTGGAAAGCAAGTTGATGGAATGGATTTCTTCTCTGTTTATGAGGCGACAAGTGAAGCAGCCAAGTACGTGCGTAGCGGAAAAGGGCCTATTCTGCTTGAAATGAAGACATATCGATATTGCGGTCATTCGATGTCAGATCCTGCGACTTATCGTTCAAAAGAAGAAGTTGAAGATATGAAGCAAAACCACGATGCTATAAGCACTTTGAGGAAGTATATGATAAATAATAAGATTGCTTCAGAGGAAGAATGCAAAGTAATTGATAAAGAAGTGCGCGATTTAGTGAAAAAGTCAGAAGATTTTGCCAAAAATAGTAAAGAACCAAGCGTTGATCAACTATATACTGATATTTACAAATCTGTCAACCGTTAACTGTAAAAAACTACTTGACAACCTTCGCCGTTACCCTTATCATAGTATTGAAGCTGTTATTTATCTTCAGTCTGTGCAGATTAAATAACAAAAAAACTTAGCATATTTGGCGTCTCATGTTTAATTTTTTGCACTATATGCACCTCATGTCTTTTTAAAACTTCTGGTTTTTTACCTATACAAGCTCAAACGCGCTTATAAGTCGTTTAAGACATCAAAAACGCCAATGTTATAAGATAGATAGTGAATAACTAGCTACTCGGGGCTTCTTTTAACTTTTTTTTCTTATTTGGTAAATTTTTTAATATTTATTACTAAAATAGCATTCTAGATCCCAGTACAGAAGTACTGGGATGACAAGAAATGGGCTATTTGTACGACTCACACTTTTAAACTTGCTAAAAGTAGAGATAAAGCTCTACAGACTACTTTCAAGCAATCGCTGATTATCTGGTTGATTAACTTTAACATCGCTAAGTGCTATATTTGATTTGTACGAACAGTAACACCCTAATGCAAGAAAAACTGACGCAGCTATAGCAAGTGTAGCGCATATTGCTAAATAAGACGTTACAAAACTTGCACCAACAGCACACACCATAGATAATATGAAAGAAGCAGAGGCATAGTTTACCTTACTTTTTACTCCTTGAAAATTTACTGCTTCGGGTTTGCTGTCTTTTTTAAGTTCTTTTAGCTCTTCGACTCGATTTTTTAGTTGTTCGACCTTACCTATCAGCTTTTCATTTTCACCTTTAAGCGTTTCTAGTCGTTGAGCTTGATTTATCGGTTCTTCATATTTACTTTTAAGTTCCTTTAATTTATTCTCCAGATCACTAACTTTTTCCTTCTCAATTTTAAGCTGCTCTGTTACAGTTGGACGTTTCGGTAAATTGTTTTTCATAAGTCCATTTTCATGTGATGATCCTTTTACTTTATCTTTACTACTATTTATTTTAGTCATTTAACCCCCAATAAAACTATTGCTTATAGAGTCCTGCATTAAACCCCATATTCTATTTAAGATATCACTTTTTTCTCCTTATGCAAGAATATTTTTACTGTCTGTTGACTAGCGCCAGAACTCACATGTTGGCTCTCGCTATGACATAAAGCTGGATTTAACCTAGCAATGTCTCTAGGTTTTTAAATTGAACATCCCCTCCTAGAGATGGTTTTGCAATTTCGCTACTTTCACTTGCTGGAATTCTATCGAAGAGAAACTTTGATACTCCGATATACTGTGTAGAAAAAGTCTCTGGCTGCTGAACTTTTGTTGTATTCTTTTTATAGCTTAATCCTGTGACATTTCTGTCATTAGATGCATATGCATTAGGTAAAGCTGATTCTTGCTG
This sequence comes from Wolbachia endosymbiont of Tettigetta isshikii, assembly GCF_041154185.1. Lineage (NCBI taxonomy): Bacteria > Pseudomonadati > Pseudomonadota > Alphaproteobacteria > Rickettsiales > Anaplasmataceae > Wolbachia > Wolbachia endosymbiont of Tettigetta isshikii. The sequence goes on from NZ_JBFTEN010000010.1 coordinate 29,880, forward strand.
TGGCAAGATCCTTTGAAAAGGTCCCAAACAACCTGGCTTTGTTGCTGCATTAATGAAACCCTGCACAACTTTTCTGAACATATCCACCATAGTCTATAAAGACATTATGTATAGTATACAGTATAGATTAATCTAATACAAGCATAATTTTTTCACTGAAACACTCTACATATTACAAAGAGAATTTATATCTTCTCTCCTTTCATACCTTAAAAATAAAATCAACTTTTTTATAGTATGCTCTGACTTTAAGTGACCAAAAGTCTACCATCCCTATTAGTAAACATATAGGTATTACTAGCATAGATCTAATCATTACGTCAGTTCCATAAAATGGCTTTCCATCGACAACTTCACCGTTCTAATAAAAATTCACTATATTTGTAATAACGACATAAAAAAAATAACCAAAACTCATAACTATAGAATTACTTACAGATCCTGCACTTGCTACTGCATCATTTTCCACACAACTTACAACTTTAGCAACCAAAGCAAGTTGGTACGTGGAAGCAAGGCCAATAATAAAGAATAATACGCATGCAAGAGGTGCATTGATATCGAATATAAAAAGTAACGATAACACTATTATCATGGCCATAGCACAAGAAATTATTATCTCATAGTGCTTGGTTGGATTCTTTGCTAATATATAAGGAAATAATAGATGTCCAAAGCCAAAGCCTATTAGTACCCATTTTGAAATACTATACGCAACTTCTCTATCTATCTTATATATCTCATGCAAGAATGTTGCGGACCATGCATCTACAAAGCCTTCTAACGGTCCAACCATAAAACCGCCAAACAAACCTATCAACAAAATGTTCTTATTAAATATAACTTTGCCTAAGTTTTTAATGTTTAATTTTTCGCCTGAGGTACCAACTTTAGGTATAGATATAAGGGTAGTTAAAGCAAGCAATAATCCAAATATTATACATGCATTCAGTACATAATCCCATCCAAATTTATCAAATAAGACAGTAGTGGTTTGGTAGCAAATACACCACCTGAAATGCCAATAATAGCGGATATGCTGAACATCATGGCAAATTTTTCTCTACGGTAATAGATGCTGATTATTTTAAAGAGTCCGAGTGCTGAAGCAGAAGACCCAATACCAGTAACTACTCTCCCAACAATAAAATAACTCCAATCGTTAGAACTAACTAAAGGCAAAGCACCTAAAGAGGTCAGCATAATACAAGCAGGTATGACAATTTTGGAACCAAATCTATCCAGAAGAATACCCACAGGAATATGCGCTAATACATAGCCTACATAGTATAGTCCGCAAAATTATCCTATTTCTGTTGTTCCTATATTAAACCTTACCATCAAATTCAGGAACTGCAACATTTGGAATCACACGTAATATGTATTGATATGCATAAAACAGAGATACTAACAATCATATTAATAAATTTCTCTGCAGCACTAATCTTACTTTAAACTTGGAGCATAGGTGTTTTAGTTATGAAGAGCAAGTTTTATAGTAAGAAGCTGCAAAAAAAATTGTGTAATCTAACTACTACTCTTTACTTTTTTTTATGGATCTCATGTTAAACAACACGTTCGTACATTAACAAAAACATCATGGCAAACAAAAATAACAATTTTAAGTATAAAAACCTTTATATTCTAGGTGACAGTTTATCTGATAATGGTCCACTTTGTGGAGTTTTAGAAACATTCTCCTTTGCAAAAAACGTGAAATTTGATGAACATTTTTATCAAGGAAGATCTTTCAGCAATGACCCTGTTGCTGTTGAATACGTAGCAAAACATTTAGATTTAGAAGAGTTTAAACATGGATGGAGTTACTCATTTCTTGGTAAACGTCACGAACAGCAAGGCCAAAACTATGCAGTTTCATATGCAGCGGCATCTGAAATTTCTGATCCCATTTATTCCTATTTCTTCAACAAATTTCGTTTAGCTAACCAACTAGATGCAGTAATTAAGCATCATCCAGACATAGATAAAGAAGATTTATTTTTCATCATGATTGGCGGAAATGACATCATGGTTGCTTCTAGTTGCAACAATACTAAAGCAGAAGAAGTATTGGAGCAGGCAGTTAATGAAATATGTAATGCACTTAAGGTTCTAAACGAACATGGTGTCAAACACGCAGTTGTTGCAAATGCACCTGACATTGGCTTAATACCGGCTTTTAATAAAGATGAAGGAGCAAAAGAGCTAGCTACAAAGCTTACAGAGAATTTCAATGCAAAACTAATTAGTAGGCTAGAAGATATGAAAAAACGTATAGATCTTGAGGTAAAAATATTTGACCTCAATTCAAAATTGAAAAACATCCTCGGTGAATACAAGAACAAAGGTTTAAATTATCAAGATACATGTATATCGGATGTTGCAGACCAACTTGGGGGACTTAAGGAAAATATAAAAATACTCTCAAAACTGGTATTCAAAGGAAAACTTGACGCTCACTATAATCCTGGGTGTAACAAAGAAACACTAAAGGATTATTTCTTTTTTGATTATTTCCACCCAACTGCAGAACCTCACCATGAAGTTGGCAATGAAGTATACGAGTTGATTAAAGGGGATGAATATGAGTTAATTAGTGCTAAACAAGAGGGTATACTCTTATAACCAGGTATACCTATTTGGAAGTGTAATTTCTACCAGGAAGATGCCATCCAGGTAGATACAAGGCAAAAGAAGACCTGGCCAATATCTATTTTAACAACTTGGCGTTAATGTCCTATACGCTTGACAAGTAGCTGACCTTGGAGTTGTAAATACCCATAACTTCATGATATGGAAAATGTTAAAACTTGTCAAGCAACTTTTTTGTGAAAAAACGAGATTAGTTAAAATTTTAACTAATAAAAAAAAAGACAAAAGAAACCCAGTGATGTGAGTTGTTTACTGTTCTCTCAAAAACTTGGCGTCCGGTTCTCTCTTACACCGGCTTAATAAGCGAGGTCCAACTAATGTAAACAAAAATTTATAAAGACATGCACTGTCCATGCTGCAAAAATGAAACATAACACGCCTTGTTTTATACTGTGCTTTTGTCACTTAATACAAGATTAAAGATAAATTTTAGGCCTAAAACATCCACAGCCCTATTGTCAAGGGGACTGGCGAAGGTTGTCAAGTAATTTTTTCGCATATGCCAAAGCTGGCTTGTCATGCGAGAGCCTATTGCAGCAACGATGAATTCTGTTTCTCAGGACCTGAAGTGTTGCGACTGCTGCACTGTTTATACAGATTTCATAATTGAATCTAGTGATGCGCTTCTACCTTTCCTTAATTTACGAATATATTGATCATCTTTTGAGTCGAAGTTCTTCCTGCTTTTACTCATTTCATTCTTCAATTCTTCATATATCTCTTTTAGCGCTCTCTTGTCTTCTTTCTCTTTTATGTTACCACTTTGCAACAGACTTTTAACCTGATATGCATCATATCTGAGCAAGATTTGTTTATCTTCATACATAGGATTAGCTCTATCTAGGATTTCCCGAAGGGATTTGTACACAAAAGATCTTGAATTCAGAAAGTCATTACAGTTATCGCATATGTAATATCCATACTGTCGAAAGTGCTCTTGTACTATTTTATCTATTCCCTCTAGGTGTTTATTATTAGAGTTACTTGCATCACGAGATTTATTTACAAAATCTAAAATTCTTGAGTCTTTGTCACTTTCAAATTTTCTATCAAGCTCAACTCTCCATCTAGCTTTTGTTACTTCCTCTAATTTAGAATTCAGCTCTTTCTCTTTAGCTTTCTGTTCTTTGAACTTTATAAATATAAATGCTTTACTCTGCTTCTTAAGGCGAGCAAGCTTCTGCTGCAGAGCATTTTGTCTATTCTGTAGAGCTTTAATTTGATCATCAAGGATAACAGCTTGCTCAACTTTCTTTTGAGTTTGTTGAGGTTTACTCTTTATCTGAGGAGGTTTTTTCTTCGATGCGACAAAATCTTTTGGCACTTCAGGAATGCTGACTTTCTTCAAATTTTCCTGAATAGGTGATTTTCTAACGCTTGCCGATTTTGACTTAGGGTGATCTTCTGCTATTGAGGCAGTTGGTGTAGTTCGACCAGACGATATTCCACTATCGCTTGATATTGAGCTTGTATCAGAGTCAATGCTAAAAGTTGACAAGGAGTGTGTTCTATCTTTTCCAGAAATTCGGCTATTTGTTTTATCTTTTGATCTAACTTTTATTGGTATTATTTCACTTTTAACTGAAGCAGAGTCAAAAATAATCGGGCTACTGATAGCTTTTATAGGCTGACCAGCTGATTTCGACCTTTTTGATTTTCCCGTCTTTTTACTCATTTCAAACTCTCAATTTATTACCAATACAACTTAATTGTAAATGATAACTATCAACTATGCATGAATATTATTTTTGGCAAAGCCCCTTTCGATACTCAAAAGTAGAAACAAAGGCTTGATTTTTATATCCAAATAATAGACTATCAAAGGCACACATAAATATCTATAATGCAAGAAAAAACTTTCACAATCATCGATGGTTACGGCTTTCTTTTCAGAGCTTACTACGTTTTGCATCATTTAACTACCACAACCGGTATTCCAATAGGTGCCGTGTACGGCTTTCTAAATATGGTTCTTAAGTACATTACTCACTCGGATTACTTGACTATAGCATTTGACTCTGGCAAAAAAAATTTTAGGCACGATTTATACCCCGAGTACAAAGCAAATAGGGTAACTCCTCCTGAGGACTTGGTTCCACAGTTTGCAATACTAAGGGAAGCAGTAGAAGCTTTCAATCTCAGCTATGAAGAGATTGAAGGCTATGAAGCAGATGACATAATTGCAACATTAGCTGCGAAATACGCCAACCACCAAGACTTTAAAGTGGTAGTAGTTTCGTCAGATAAAGATTTGTTTCAACTCTTGAATTACAACATTTTAATATTCGACCCTATCAAAAATATATACATAGATGAAAAACAAGTAATAGAAAAATTTGGTGTAAATTCGAACAAGCTTCTTGATTTACTTTCTCTAACTGGAGATGCATCTGATAACATCTCAGGCGTTCCAGGAATAGGCCCAAAGACTGCAGCTAAATTGCTTGATGAATTTGGCTCCTTGGACAATATTCTGGGAAACATTAGTAGCATTGAGCAAATAAGGGTACGTAATATTCTTACCGAACATAAGAAAAAAGCGCTAATTTCACGAAAACTTTTATTACTATGCGAGAAAGTAGATCTTCAGCATGATGTTGCAAAATATGAAGTTCATCCTCCGAATATGGAGAAATTGTTATCCTTTCTAAAGAAGTATGAGTTTAATTCATTGATAAGCAAAGCGGAGAAGCTTTTTTCTTATAATAAACCCAGCGCGGAAAAGAAACTAGAATATATTAGTGAAGAATTAGAAAAATTTTTGGAGCACTGCAGATATGAAGGCAAAATCGCAATCCATTGCCACTTTGAAAAAAACGTACTCAGCAAAATCTCCTTGTCTTGCAGTGAAGATAATATTTTCTACATAGATCAAAACTGCCTACAAGATGCAACTATTACTATTAATTCAACTCTCCTTTCAAACGCGGTGCTTAAAATAATACATGATATTAGAAAGGTCAGAGAAACATTTCCTACAATAGAGAAAGCACTGGGCTCAGTTGATGATTTGATGACAATGTCATATAGCCTTGACACAGGAAAGCACGACCACAGCATTCCAAACATAATTGCACATAATTTGAGCGAAAATGTAGAGGTTTTCTCAGCAAAAACTTTAATAGCGATCCATGAAAAGCTAACACGAAGATTATTCCAGGAAAAGCTTTTTACAATTTACGAGCGCTTCGATAAGCCGCTTATGAAAGTGATACTTAACATGGAGAAAAATGGAATATTGCTAAACATTCAAAAACTGCAGGAATTGTCTGATAAATTTCAACAGTTACTTACTGTGCTTGAGAATGATATATATAATTTGGCAGGAGAAAGATTCAATATTGCTTCGCCAAAACAATTAAGTGATGTTTTGTTTAATAAAATGGGCCTTAAAAAGAAGAAAAAGTTAAAATCAGGATCGTATAGCACAAACTCTGAAGTACTAGAAGTACTTGAAATGGAAGGAGCTGAAATTGCAGGTAAAATTTTAGATTGGCGACACTTAAGCAAGCTAAAGGGTACCTATGCCGATGCGCTAATCAAGCGAGTTGACCCTCTTGATGGTAGAGTACACACGAGCTTCTCAACAACTGCAACAGGTAGGCTTAGCTCCAGCAATCCTAATCTGCAGAGTATTCCTATCAGAAGTGAAGAGGGAAGCTTTATTAGGCAAGCATTTATTGCGCCAAAAGGACACAAGATAATTTCTGCTGATTACTCACAGATAGAATTAAGACTCTTGGCACATATTGCAGATGTTGCAGCATTTAAAGAAGCTTTTGCAAATGGACAAGATGTTCACAATATCACCGCAAGGCAAGTTTTTGGAGTGCGAGAAGGTACAGAGGTAGATAAACAGCTGAGGCAAAAAGCAAAATCCATTAATTTTGGCATTATATATGGCATTAGCCCGTTTGGTCTCGCAAGGCGGTTTAAAATTACCGTTGAGGAAGCTGCTGAATACATTGATTATTATTTCTCCTGTTATCCACAGATAAAAGTATATATAGAAAAGGAGGTGTCTATCGCGAAACAGCACGGCTATGTAGAAACTTTATTTGGTAGAAGATGCTTTGTAGAAGACATAAACAATAAAATCCCTTACTTAAGACAATTTGCGGAAAGGGCAGCAATAAATGCACCTGTGCAAGGAACTGTTGCTGATATAATAAAACGTGCAATGATTCAACTTTATGATCAGCTAAAAGCTGGTAAAATAATTCTCCAAGTTCATGATGAGCTATTAATTGAGGTAGGGGACAATAAGGTACAAGAAACAGCAAAACTTGTGAAAGACGTAATGGAAAATGCAGTAAAAATTTCTATACCACTTGAAGTGGAGGTAAAAATTAGCGACAACTGGGGCTCAAATTTTCTTAATTATGATTTAAACGCTGCAGGTTCTTAAGATTATAAATCACTTGAACTAATATAAAAAATATGTTACAATTAAAACATAGGTAAATGTAAACAGGTCAGCCATGGTAGGTATAACATCAGCTCCACAAGCAGGAAAGAAGGAGTCCACAGGACCATCTATTCAGTTAACTAACGAAGATAAGAAAACTTTAAAAAAAAAGAAACATCAGTTAATCTATCGTGCTTTTCTAGATACTTTAGAAAATCCAGAGAAGCAAACACAACAGGAGATAAAGGAAATAGAAAATAAACTGCAAGAGAAACTTTCAAAGGAGCAAGAACAAAAATTACTGGGTAATCTGAAGTCATTAAAGGAACGGGTACCTCGATTACAGAATGAAAATGAAAAGAAAATTTTTACTTTTGTATTTGACAATAGAGGAAAGATATTTAACGATGTTAATCAAAGAATAAAGTCACTAAGTGAAGAAAATTTCCTTCAGTTTTTAATTTCCGTATTTGAGAAAATTAGAGAAAAAAATTTAGCTAGCAAAGAGAATTTAGAAAATAATAAAATAAAAGAAGTGGTTGATAAGCGCGTAGATGATATACGCAGTACAGAAGCTAAAGATTCACTTATAAAGCTTGCTGGGTGGCCGCTTGGAATAAAGATAGATCCTAAAAACATTTTTGGCTCATTGACAAGTGGGCTAAAAGCCAAAATACCATTTTTAGGTGGAGGTAAAGAAAAAGATGAGCCACCACTTAGTGATGAAGAGATGGTAACAACGTTCTTACGTAAATCTTTACTTCCTATTGCTTTTTTTGCTTTTACGACATTAATCTTTGGCACTGGCCCAATTATGATAGGTATTGCTATTGTTGGACTTTTATTCACTGAAGTAAATGCAGTCAAAAGTCTCTTTTCAAATAACAGGAAAGGTACTTTGTATAACCCTGAGACTGAAGAGGAGAAAGAATGGGGTGGCGAAATTAGTAGTAAAATTAGTGGAATTCTAAAAACTCCAGTTGAGGGAGCTGGAAGAGATAATCAACCCGCCGTAACTCCTGGGAAGCAACAAAATAGTGAGCAGCCTAATAAACCTTCCCATCAAGAAAGATTGAAAGATCAACGACAAAAAGAAAATCAGCACACTCCCTGTCACTAACTTATAACTCAGTTCCGCCTACCATAATTGCATCAACTTTGAGTGTTGGTTGACCAACTCCAACAGGCACGTTTTGTCCATCTTTTGAACATGTACCAATACCAGGATCTAGCTTTAAGTCATTGCCAACCATGGATACTTTCTTCAGCACTGTTGGCCCGTCACCAATTAGCGTTGCTCCTTTGACTGGCTGTGTAATTTTACCATTTTCTATCAAATAAGCTTCTGAAGATGAAAAAACAAATTTTCCTGATGTTATATCAACCTGCCCACCACCAAAATTTACTGCATATAGACCTTTCTTCACGCTAGATATTATTTCTTCTTGTGTATGTTTTCCAGGCAACATATAGGTGTTTGTCATGCGCGGCATAGTAACTTCCTTATAACTTTCCCTCCTACCATTACCGGTTGGATTTACTCCAATGAGTTTAGCATTCATATGATCCTGCATATATCCCTTGAGAACCCCGTCTTCTATCAACACATTATAACCAGAAGGAGTACCCTCATCATCTATGCTAATAGAACCACGCAAATTAGGCAGAGTTCCATCATCAACTACTGTGATGCCACTAGCCGCTACTTGTTTACCAATAGAATTTGAAAATGCTGAGACTCCTTTACGATTAAAATCGCCTTCGAGTCCATGACCCACAGCTTCATGTAACAACACTCCTGGCCAGCCCGGACCTAGAATAACTGTCATCTCTCCAGCCGGAGTTGGAACTGCTTCAAGATTTACTAATGCCTGTTCTAAAGCCTGGGTTGCAACTTCTTTCCACTTTTTCTCAGAAATAAACTTACTGTAAGAATCCCGCCCACCGTGTCCTGCAGAACCTCTTTCAGTACGGCCACCTTTCTCTACGATAACCAGCACATTAAAACGTACTAGAGGCCTGATGTCGCTTAATCTGTTATCAACATTTATTATTTGTACAACTTGCCATTCTCCACTTAGAGTTATTTTTACTTGTTTCACACAGTTATTTTTGGATCTTACATACTCATTAACCTCGTTGAGCAGTTTAATTTTTGAGCTTAGATCTATTTCATTTATGGAGTTAATTTTCGAATATAGATTTTTTGTCTCTTTGTTTAAGCTTATTGAATTTGTTTTGTTCAAAGACACTGAGCTTTTAACTATAGAAGCGGCATTACTAATTTCTTTTTCGCTAATCTCAGAAGAACAAACAAAAGACGTGCTGTCCTCACAAAAAGACCTCAGGCCAAATCCCCTTCTAGTGTTCAAATCCATGTGTTTCAATATGTTATCATCGAAAACCAGGGACTCTGACTGACAAAACTCTAAAAATAGCTCACCGCCATCGCTATTGCTCAAAACGCTGTTGACTATTTCATATACGTTATTAATATTAACATTGTTTTGAGCAAAAAATATTTGATCTAGGTTTAAATCGTCCGACATTATCTTTGAACTAAAAATTGCTTAAGTATATTCTTTAATTTTAACACAGTAAACCACAAAAAGCCCGGGTGGCGGAATTGGTAGACGCGCTAGCTTCAGGTGCTAGTAACTTTTCAGTTGTGGAAGTTCAAGTCTTCTCTCGGGCACTCTTAACTTACACATTGTTTTTGAACGAATTAATGCCATGATGTATTAATTATGCTTAAGTTTATAGGTTGTGAGAAAAAGAGGCTTGTTGACAGAAAAAAGTTGTAAGTTAAAAACGTGATATAAAAGAGATAAGAGAGAAAGATAATCCTACTCACTATAGGAATAGAGTTATCATGGGCGTGTGCGACCGAGAAAAAA
>NZ_JBFTEN010000011.1:0-36583 GCF_041154185.1 Wolbachia endosymbiont of Tettigetta isshikii
GCTTTTTACTTTACGAGTATTAGCTCGATGCACGGCAATATTCTTGTCAATAAGAAAATGTGATAAACCAAGCTCATATTTCCCTGTATTTTCTAAAGTCACTAAAGAATTAGGTAGAATATCTGAAAACTCTTGAAACAATTGTTGCCAACCAGAAGCATTATTATCAAATGCGACAGCATTCTTCTGTCTGTGAATTGCAACGACATTTTTAAATTTTCCGATGTCAATGCCAATAAAATTTTGATAAGATGTAACAATAATAAACCTCGATAGTTTTGTTAATTTAAGATTGTAAACGGGTGCATATATATGTCCCAAACAACTATTCAAACGTATCGAGAAATAGGGCTAGTGTACCTTGATAAGAACGGTTGTAATACCAATTTTTTCTCGGTCGCACACGCCCATGATAACTCTATTCCTATAGTGAGTAGGGTTATCTTTCTCTCTTATCTCTTTTATATCACGTTTTTAACTTACAATTTTCTTAGTCAACGTCAGTATGAATTTGTTACAAAGCTAGAAGCTATCTTGGAAAACAATCAGCAGCTTTCTTTAGCGGCAGTTGTTAATTTTATGGTAAATACTGTAGATTTCTATATGAATCGTCATTTTTCAACATATGATGTAGTCGATCTTTTTATTAAAGTTGGTAAAGAACATTCACAATTTCCTGAAACTTACAATTCTTTTCATTATGAGACTTTTATAGTAATACTGAAACTTAATCCAGAAAGTTCTTTTAAGGAAATATGGGAACAGTTTGACAAAGTAGTAAGTTCTCATCCATCTTCTCCTAATTTAGGTGCTTTAAGAGAAGTGTGCTGGTTATGCGAAAATGAAAATGTAGAAGATATGGAGCTATTTGACATTAGTAATTTTAACTTAGATAAAGATAGTAGTGAAGCGTTAAAAGAACTGTTACAGTATTGTATCGACAAAAAGACCTCAGGAGGACTTGATCAAAGCGAAGCACATCAGTTTAACAGTAACTATGACTTTAATTTAGATAGCGGTCATAGTGATAGTATCTGGCATTAAAGCCATTCTGTAGTGTGATGGTGTGTGGAATGTTTTAGCAATATTTTCTTATTTTATTCTAGGTAAGTAGGCAGTATCTATTCAGGGGAGCGGTTTAAGAAACAATAGATAAGAGGCTGTGGAAAAAGGATTTAGCTCCTTTCGAGGAATGTGTTTCCTCGTTCCGATTGTGTAAAGCATGAGTTTTTGCGATAAACAACATAATGTCGTATCTGTCGTGTATACGTTCAGCCAATGACGTCAACTTAAGAGCCTACCTTAGCAACTTCTTTGTTGAAATAAAATAGAAACAAAAGTGCTGTTTATTGCAGCTTTTGGATAATTTAATGGTAAAAATTTTAGAGAGAAATTTTATACACAATCACTGACATTTTTCCTTAAGTTGACGCCATTGCCTGAACAGATACTTGGTATTAACATTTACCAATTGGATAATCACCAGTGAAACAAGCATCACAGTATTGCGGTGCTATGTTATTGCGTTTCTCTTTCTTAACAGCCTGATATAGCCCATCAATACTTAGGAAGGTCAAACTATTCACCCCTATACTTGGCTTTATTTCCTCTATAGATTGATTTGCAGCAATTAAATCTTTGCGCTCTGGTGTGTCAATTCCATAAAAGCAAGAGTACTTAATTGGTGGACTGGAAATTTTTAAGTGAATTTCTCTTACTCCTGCATCTTTTAACATAACTATTATGCTTCTGAGTGTACTGCCACGTACTATACTGTCATCTATTAAAACTATGTTTTTACCCTTTAGAATGTGCTTATTAGTGTTGAATTTTAACTTTATTCTGACTTTACGCACTTCAGCGGTTGGTTGTATAAAAGTTCTTCCTATATAATGATTACGAATTATTCCGAGCTCCATAGGTAACCCTGAATGTTTTGCATATCCAATGGCTGCAGGTATTCCAGAATCAGGTATTGGTACAATCATATCCACATTGTTTTTTGGTGGACTCTCCTCTGCGAGCGTTTTACCTATTTCTTTTCTCATATCGTATATAGACCTACCTTCCATTATGCTATCTGGTCTTGAGAAATATACGTATTCAAAAATACAAAAGCTCGACTTTTGCTGCGCAAAAGAAAATGCTGAAGTTAGGTGGCCATTACGATCAATAGTGACTAATTCTCCTGGTTCTATTTCTCTAATAAATTCTGCATTTACTATGTCAAAAGCACAAGTCTCAGATGCAAGCACGTAAGAGCCGTTTAACTTTCCTAAAACAAGGGGTCTGATTCCTGCTGGATCGCGCACTCCAATAACCCTCTCTTGGTTGATTGCAACAAAGGAATAAGCGCCTTGTATCTGCTTTAATGAACATATAAAACTCTCTAAAAAGTTATCTTTTGTATTAGTTTCTACCAAACGTACTACCACTTCTGTATCGATATCCGATTGAAAAACGCACCCATGTTTAATTAATTGCTCGCGTATTGGAGAAATATTAATTAAATTACCATTATGTGCTATAGCAAAATCTCCAAACTTGCTGCCTTTGCCAAGCATGGGCTGCGCTCCAACTTTACTGCCACTTGTTGAGTATCGAGCGTGGCCTATTGCATAATCTCCAGGCAAGGATTTCTTTATTGCATCTACGTGATCAAACACACTGCTCACTTGACCTTGAAAATGATAAGAGTTCAACTCACCGTTATAACTTGTCACTACACCAAAAGACTCCTGACCTCTATGCTGTAAAGCATGAAGACCTAGTATGGAGTTAAAAGCAGCGTTTTTATTGCAGCTTATACCAAATACTCCGCACTCTTCGTGCATTCCATCAAGCATAAAAACTATTTAGTAAAGTTTAATTGTACTTTAGCATAGACAAAGCACAAGCATTTTATTTACTAGATGTTAAGAAGGGCTATAAAACGCAAAAATTTCCTATACTTTCCTTCTCTTGTACAGTTCCAGGTATGATAAAGTATTAGAAATACCATCACATTCTGGGACTGTACAACTGCTACGTTTTCCTTATTTTGCTTATAGCTTCCACAAGCAATGCAAATATTAATGAAGAATATAAGTATTCTTTTGGTAATTCTATATGAAGTCCTTCAAGTATTAGATATGCACCAACAAATAAAATAAATAGAATGGCGATTGTTTTTAAGTTATGGCTAGACTTAATTAACTGAGCGGTATGACTTGATAAAAATATCATCGCTAGTATGGAAAATGTATATGCCATAGCAATTATTATCATGTTGTGAGTTAATGCTATAGCAGTCAATAAAGAATCGACCGAAAAAATTAAGTCTATTAATATAATTTGCAGTACAACTGAAAACAATTGCAATTTGATACCTATTTTTTTTTCGGTTTGCTTGTATAAAAAAATGTTATTCCATAGCTCCGTAGAGCTTTTAACAATGAGAAATAATCCTCCAGCTATCATAAGCAGATCCTTTACTGAGATGTCAAGTGATATAGCGTGAAATATAGGTTTTTGCATTGACAATATGTACGATGTAAAAAACAGTGTCACAAAACGCATCAGTAGCGCTAGTCCAAGACTTATAAGGCGTACCATTTCTTTCAGCGTGGTTGGTACCTTATCTATCGCTGGAGAAATAAAGATTAAATTGTCTACGTTAAGTATAGTTTCAAGTAGTGTAAGTATCAGTAAAGTCCACGCTTCAGCTAACATTTTTGTTCCCGTTCTAGCTTCTTTACTTTACAATAGATATGTAAAAATTAAGTGACTTCGCTTAGGCAGAGCGTAGCTTTTTATCAAGGTGAGGAATAATAGACTTTTTGAAGGGTGAAGAGAGTGCTACAGCAACGGAATGACGGAATTACACAGATATATCGCTAGGTACAACCTGCTTTACTCCCATTTCAGTTTTAGGCTTTGGCATAATGTATATGCCAGCACTAACAATAGTACTTGCTATAAGCGCAAATCCTGCAACTAGTCCAATCATTTTTGGTATAGGTAAAGTAGTAGCAAAAGAGTTTATCGAACATTTCCTCAGGGCAAAGGATATAAATTTATAGGGGTAGGACCATTATTATCTTTCCTTAAAAAATTACTTGAGTTATACTGCAGGTCATGAATCTTAGGCAAAAAATCAAATTTTTTTCTCTGTCTTTTATAATACTGTTTCTTCTATGGGCTGTATTGTCTGGTTATTTTGAACCGTTTTTTGTCTTTTGTGGGATATTTTCCTCTATATTCACGTTGTTTATCTTTAAACGATTGATAGATGCTGAAAGCGCCTTCAGTCAAATCCTAAATGGTACGAGTAGATTGTCATTTTATAAGTTGCTGGTAAATTATATACCGTGGTTGATATACCAAGTCATTCTATCGAGTATTTATGTAACAAAAAAAGTGCTACAGACCGAGCTTAAACTTGAACCAATCACCATCCTAAAGAAGTGTAAAGGGCATAACGACAAAAGCATCACATTGTTTGCAAATTCAGTTACGATCACTCCTGGCACTTTAACTATCAATGTTGTAAAAAAACGGCAAACTTACCTGTCTACAATATATTTGATAGATAAAAGTCTTGAAAGCGGCGTTTCTGAAATGGAGAATAGAGTCTTGGAAACGCTGCGTTCAATCAGGTAATTGTCTTAAATAAGTTAACAGCATCCTTATACTCTCTTACCAGGCTCTCAAGCATTTCTTTTGGAAGGCTATTGCCAACAACAGAGCATAAGTAATTGTACAAATCTTCTAACCTTGATATGTTGTTTTTTTTCTTGCTGTTAAATTTGTGTGGAAAAATATCTTCCATAATTTCAATAGCAGCCGCCTTATTTAAAAATACATTTTCACTTATCACACTTACTCTTGCCAGGATGGTGTTGATTTCAGGTTCATCACTCGCATAAAAATCTGACAGCCGAGCCATTTTAATGACATATAGATTTACTATTTTTGACAGGCAATTATCAGCATATTCACAATTTTTTATTACTTCCCACTGAGTAACCTGAGATTTACTTATTTTTGCGTTGTGTGGTAATTTGCTCATTAAATTTTCTCCGTTTAATCCAGTGAATAGATTATACTAATACTTTGTTAAATAAATAATAACGCGATTACAAAAATGTATGTTTATAGTAGTATACTTGCTCAGATGCTTCAACATCAGAGCTAATTTTAGCTGAATGCTGTCCAGCGAAACCTAAAATTAGAAGGTTCACTTATAACGGAAAAAGCTGTACGGCACCCTTTTCACTATAAAATAGGTTTTCCTTTTGAGCTATTTTGTTAATATTAAATTTCACACTAAACTAACTGTGCTACAATGAAAAAAATAAAGCTCGGAATACTCATTTCAGGCATGGGATCAAACATGCAGTCATTGATAAAAGCATGTCAAGATCGCAGTTTTCATGCAGAAGTTGTGTGCGTTATCACAGATAATGGTGAGGCTGCTGGCCTGAAAATAGCAAAGCAAGCAGGAATCTCAGCATTTGTTGTTGAAAGTAAACCACTTGATGCTAATAAAATTCACAAAATACTCGTTCAACATAAGGTTGATTTGGTTTGCCTTGCAGGATTTATGAGAATTCTAAAAGCTGACTTTCTGAGTAAATGGCACGACAAGGTTATAAATATTCACCCCTCTTTACTTCCATCTTTTAAGGGTCTCAATGCCCAAGAGCAAGCTCTGAAAGCAGGTGTAAAAATTACAGGTTGTACCGTACATTACGTCACTCCTGAGGTTGATGCTGGAGCCATAATCGCTCAAGCTACTGTGCAAGTGTTACCAAACGATAGCATTCAAAGCCTCTCAGAACGTATTCTAGCTGAGGAACACAAGTGCTACGTGGAAGCAGTGAGGTTAATAGCAGCTAAGATAGCAAACTAGAGAGACCGTGGAGTATTACTTCCTTTTTCTCTTTCTTCAATCACATTTTTACCTAAAGAAAGATGTGTGGGAACTTCAGGATTGGAGCTTTTTCGTTTAATGTATTCTTCTTTTCTCATTTTAGTAGTTTTGCTACTTTTACCAGCTATATCACTATCTGTTGATTTTCGATTGCATTCTTTCAGCATTTACTTTAAATGCTGAACTTCTTTCCGCCTTTCTTTATTCTCCGCATTAGCATGCAGTTTTGCTAATACTACCTTTTCAGGTAGAGTTTTTGCCATAATTTTATAAAGACGTGATGAGTTTATTTCTTTTTTCATCTCTGTGTACAGCTCTTTCTGTTCCTCTTTTGAAAATTGTGAAAGATGATTTTTAAAGTCTTTAACTTGACGGTAAACGGAGTTAGTTATGTTACCAACCATCACCACACAACCCAGTGTAACGAGAGGCGCAGTAGCAAAAAGAGCTACGGGATTGCTAAATAAAGCAATAGAAACTGCAGCTACTAGTTAAAAATAATATGTCACACAGAATGTTTAAACAGATGCCTTGAATTCTATGATTATCTTTTCTTTTTGCTTCTAATATCTTCTCGTAGTTAAACTTTTCATATAGGCTCTTTTTTCTAAAATAGTTAAAAAAAGAGTATAAACTTGACATCAGGGACGTTGAGCTAAAAAAACACCTGCGCCAATGTTACCGAGCATTATACCTACCATGCCTATTTATTGACTTGTGATATAGATCAACTTGACAGTCATCAACATACCCGTGTTGATAGCAGAAAATATTGTTATCAAAGGATTTAACAAAGTAATCGGAGTTCTTTTATTCCTTTTCGTAGTACCTTTCGTATTGTTTTTCACCTAAACGTTGAAATTAGCTACAAACTTAAAATTGTGAAGAAATATAATTAAAAATTTATTTATATTATAGCGATTATTTACTTTGAGCATTTCTGCCAACTTCAACAAAAAATAAATTTTCAGGATCTAGTAAGGAACTTGCCAATTTGTTTACTTCCTCTAATTTAACGTCATTAATGATATTCGCATAATCATTTATACGATTAACATCACGATCATTTATCTGCATGTCATCTAGCAGTATTGCTGTATTTGTATTATTGGATAGTAAAAAGGTAAGGTTATTTACTAAACTGGTTTTTGTATCCTTGAACAATTGCTCATCAATTCCTTCCTTTTTTACCCTACTCAAAGTATCTTTCACTGCTGATATAGCTTTGCTAGCAGTAGAGCTATCAGTACTCATAAGTCCAGCTATAGTACTTCCATGTTTTTTGGGAACAACACTTGCACTAATACCATAAGTAATACCCAGATTTTGTCTCAATTCTTTCATTAGTATTGAGTTTAGCCCCATACCGCCAAGCGCATTAATTAAGACACTAGCGTTATAATAATTGGGGTCTTCATATGCTATACCTTTTTGAGCAAAAAGTATCACACTCTGCGGTATATCCATAAAAATGTTCTTACTTTCTGCAGGACCAAAATCATTTTTTACAGGTATTTTTTTAACTTTTGATCTTTTTAATGGTAATTTAGATAAATATTTATCCAGTAGCGTACTAATTTCTTCTTTTGTTGCGCAACCAACAACACTGATAACCATGTTGTCTTTAGCAAAATTGCGTTTTATGTATGTTAAAACATCATCTCTAGTAATGCTCATTACAGTATCAAGAGTTCCATATCCAATTTTTGAGTAAGGATGTTTTTTAAACAACAACGTCTCCAGTTCTTTTCCAGCAACAAAATAAGGATTTTTTTCAAGATTATTAAAAGTAACTTTTGCTTTTTCGAAAACTCTATTCAATCCTTTAGAGTCAACTTTAGGACGCACTATAGCGTCGCTCAGTAGTGAAATTGCATCCTCTAGATTCTCAGATAAAGTATTTAATGAAATTCTAAATGCTTCTAAGTCGGCAATAAAATTTAAACTAATCCCTTTATCTTCAAGCTTTTTTGCAAAATCTTTGGCGTCATTTTTTCCTGCCCCTTCTTGAACTATAAGAGAAGTAAACCAAGTAAGCCACTGTTTTTCCGCGTTCTCATACGCGTAGCCTGCATCCTTGAGCGATATATTCAGTGAAACTTTTGGTAAATCACAGTTTTCAACAAACAAAAACTTAAATCCTTTACGGGTAGTAACCTCCTCTATATTTAGGTTACCACTTGCTTGTAAATTAAAGCCTAGACAGAAAAAAAGTATAAATACAAGTTTACTTATCTTCATTATTACCTCCTTTTGGTAGCAAGCGACCGACTAATTTGTTAGTAAAAAAGATGGTGCGAATTTTGTTGTTTACATTCTCTAAATTAACATCATTGATTTTACTATATGAAATATCTATCTCATCAAGTGGCATACCAAGTGCTAGGCGTGGTATATAAAACATTGCTATACTAGTTAAGTCAGATAACTTATCAAACTGTGCTGCTTTGTATTTAGACTTTGCACTTTGCAACTCCTCATTCGTTATTCCTTCAAAGATAAAGTTATTAATAGCATTATCTAGCTCTCTTTCAATAACGTTCAACTTCATTCCGCTTTTTGGAGTTACTTCAATATCAATGTAGCTATCACTAAAGGCTAAACTGTTATAATAAGCAGACACTGATACTGCCACACCTTTATCTAAAACCAAATCTTTATATAGTTTACTAGATTTGCCACTTCCTAACACTTCAACTGCTAAATTAACAGCAGAGGTCTCATCCATGCTTTTGAATAAAGGAACACGATAACGAAAATACAAAATTGGTTCTTTTACTTCAGTGCTTTCTAAAGTTACCGATAGATCTGCATTATGTGCTGGATCCTGATTTGGGTAATGCCTAATTGTAGGCTTAGCTTTAATTTCCCCATATTTTTCTCCTGCTAGTTCCACTACTTCATCGAACTCCACATCACCAACAATCAGCAGTATTGAATTGCCTGGATGATAATAGTTGTCATGAAATCTTGTTATATTATCCTGACTGTAAGTTTTAATATCACTTTCCCAACCAATAACAGACCTACCATAGCCATTACGGTAAAATGCACTATTCATTTCTTCCCATAATAAATTGTTAGGATTATTATCAAACCTCATCTTCCTTTCCTCTAGCACGATGTTTTTTTCTCTATCTATTTTATCTTGAGTAACGTTAAAATTGCCCATTCTATCGGCCTCAATTTCCATTGCTAGTTGTAAGTCCTCCTTGAGGACTAATTCGTAGTAACAGGTATATTCTCTAGTGGTAAATGCGTTAAATTGCGCCCCAATGCTACTCATAGTGGATTCTATGTCTTTAAATTTTCCTGTAGTTTCAAACATTAAGTGTTCAAAGTAGTGAGCCAATCCTGCTTTGCCGATTGGATCATCCATTCCCCCAACTTTATATATTACTGCATGAAAAACAGCTGGTATTCGGTGATTAGGTACAACATAGACATCTAGCCCATTACTGAGTTTAGTGTGCCTTATACTGTGTTCTATATTTGCAGCTTTCATAGAGATTGGATGAGTGCAAAACAATAAAGGTAATATAAAAAGGCTAAGAATTTTGTAACGCGTTGTTCTAACCTATGAATTCAAAACAACAATTTTATTCCTCATTTTGTTTAGAAATGAATCTATCATATATGTACCACTTATACAGCAATACAAACATCCCACAAGCTATATATATATCTGCTAGATTGAAAGCTGGCCAGTACCAACTGCCAATATGAAAATATATGAAATCATACACAGCTCCCCAGTAGATCCTGTCAACTACATTACCGATTGCCCCACCAATCATCAGAGAAAAACCAAAACAAGTTAATTTATCGCTAGATTTGTATATCAAGTATGCGAGTATGCTAATTATTAGTGTTGAAAATGTTGAAAAAAAGAGATTGCTATATGGTAAAGTGCTAAACATTCCAAAACTAATCCCCGAATTCCATACTTCAACTAGCTTTATAAAGCTAGCAACTTCGATTGACTCTCCTTCATCAATTAATGAGTTTATGTACAATTTGCTCATCTGATCAGTTAATATCATAACTAATATAACAATTAAGCATAGTTTTTTCATAAATTTGTCCTCAACTGATAAGCTTCAAGTATATCATAATTTATCTGTTTTGTTAATTCGTCAACACTATGGAATCTTTTTTCCGACCTTATAAATTTTAAAAGTTGTATATTAACCTTATAATCGTACACATCTTTATTAAAATCGAATATATGCATTTCTACTATGGGCTTTTTCAAATCCTTAAACGTAGGTCTCATACCAATGTTGACTACTCCGTATAGCCAATTTGAATTATTGTCAGAAAATGCTGCCTTAGCGTAATATGTACCAAACTTGGGTTTTATCATGCAGTCTCCTATCGGAATGTTTATAGTTGGAAATCCTATTTCTCTACCTCTATATGCACCTTTTGTTACAATACCAGAGACTTGATAAGGTCTGCCGAGCAATTTGTTAGCAATCCCTGTTTCGCCCTTCTGTAAATACTCTCTTATTGAAGAAGAAGAACAAACTTTTCCATCAATTATCAATGGTTCTAATTCAGTTAAAGAATATCCATACGTTTCAGAATGTTCCCTTAGGGTCGATGTATTACCCAGTCGTTTGTGACCAAAAGTGCAACTTTCTCCAATGACTATGTGTTTAGCGCTATATCTACCTATCAAGGTCTTACTAATGAAGTCATTGCAGCTGATTTGAGAAAAGCCTTCATTGAAATTGATAATATATAAGTAATCTATGCCATAGCTGCTAATCAGTTCCTTTTTTCGTTCTTGATTTATCAATCTAAAGTTGTTTCTGCCAAATAAGATTGTTGATGGATGGGGCTCAAAAGTTAAAATTGCAGAGGGTAATCTCCTTTCTTGTGCTACTTTCTTTATAGTAGAAATTGCAAGTTCATGCCCTAAATGAACGCCATCGAAGTTTCCGAAAGTTAATACTACGTTATTCTCTACCCACTGCTCGTAATCATAAATAATTTTCATACAATTTGATATCTTTACATGTTTCTTATATAATAACCATATTTTACTAAGCTACGGAGATAAATTGTAAAAAATACTAAAGGAAAAGTTGTAATATACGTAAAGCAATACTGTCCATTCTGTAAGAGAGCAAAGGAGTTGCTGGATAAAAAAGGTGTGGAATATGAAGAAATCGATGTGCTTAAAAGTCCGGATTTGTTTAATGACATAAAGTCAAAATATAACGTTAGAACAGTTCCGCAAATTTTTATTACTGATGAAAATGGCAATTATATACATCATATTGCTGGATGTGACAAATTGATGGACCTTGAAAGAGAAGGGAAGTTAGATGATATATTAAATAGCAATTATGATAAAGCTGATGTAACAACTTACCCAAGCAGCAATGATGAATATGAAGAATGTGTAGTATCATATGATGATTTTATGTGATTTTCATTACTTTTACTTTCATGTGATGCACGAATGAAGAAGCTAGTATGCTCATTTTAAACAAATTTTAATGGATTAAAAATACAATTCATTTAGTTAGTTTTTTAGTGAGCAAAAATGACACAAAATATTTCAATTGTTAGCAAGAACTTAATTAGTATCGAACTAATCGACAAACAAGATTTAGAAAATTTCATCAAAATTTTTACAGTACTTGATAAGCACATAGCAGCAAAAACACTTTTTACAGAGGAGGTGAGAATAGAGTATAAACAACATGACGGCATAGAGGTTGTTAATTTACTGAAGAGTTCAGGCTTTACATATCATGATGTTGAAAATGTATTACATCACTTAAGTAAACATGGGATGAAGGTGCCAAGCAACGTTATAGCTCACACTCTCTTTTCTGCGTGCAATAATGCACTTGAATCTAAGGATATAGCGTTTTCCCTTTTTGAGGGCTCTCCACAGTATAACATTAGGGTGAATAAGAACATCTTCATAATAACTCCTATGAGTGAAAAGGATTTGGAGCTAAGTTCTCAAAATAGCAGAATGTTCATAGAGTTGCTAAAGAGCGAGAAAAGCATTTATAATTGCATAGTAAAAGAAAATACTATTAATGTTGTAGTACATTCTGAGATGCATCAGGCTATAAATTCGGTTATAAAATCACTGATAAAATCTAGCCTTTTAGCACAAGAGGAAGAAGCAAAACTTAAAGAGAAATTGAAACAACTTGCTTTTAAGGATCAAGCTTTTGTTGAGTACTCCAGCATCAAAACCATTAACAGATATCCACACAATCATCCTTTGAGAAAGTATGAAAACATTACTAATGGTATAGAAAATATTCTATGTGATTTTATAGCAAATGAGAACAGTGAGTTTGCTATAGAGCAACTAAATAGGCTTAACTCGAAAGTTTCTCCAGATACTCCAAAAATCATTACTAAGACTATAGATAAACTTGTTAAGTTCCACTAAAGTATTTTGCATGTTATTCCCGTGCGCACGGGAATAACATGCAAAGTTAGAAAACCTTGAATCGCCAAAATTTCTCTTTACCTTTACTAATTCCGATTCTGGGGGTACAGATATAATCTGGTTTGAGGTGAGATTCGTAAACACAAAATTCGTGGCTTATAGTGAGGTCTTGTTTGTTGTGTTCTTTGGTAATATTCAACCTTTTGCACAGTATTCCTGGTCCACCTAGATTTGCTTCAAGCGGTTCAGTGAGCTTCAATCCCCTTATTAATACTGCTGCTGGGAACACTTCTGCTTCTGTTACGATGTTTAAACAGTAATACATTCCATATATAAAGTATATGTATGAAAACCCCGGCATACCAAACATTACCGAGGTTCGACCAGTATAGCCTCGTGCTGCATGACAAGCCGGGTCATCCATTCCTATATAGGCTTCAACTTCAGTTATTATTCCACTAAAGTTGGAAAATTTGAGGACTTTTCCCAATAACTCTCCAGCTACAACCAAAGTCGGCCGCTCGTAGAAATTTCTTGGTAGTATTGTGTTGTTCATCATAGAAGTATAAGCTACTTACATTTGCAAGCAACTTATACTGATCCACTACACAGAAAGCTGGTAGACAACAGTAGAAAAAGCTATCCAATAGAAACGAAAAAACTACTTGACAACCTTCGCCGTTACTCATTCAATGAGAATGAAGCTATTATTTATCTTCAATCTGTGCAGATTAAATGAGAAAAAACTTAGTATATTTGGCGTCTCATGTTTAATTTTTTGCACTGTGTGTACTGCATGTCTTTTAAAACTTCTGGTTTTTCACCTATACAAGCTGAAACGCGCTTATAAGTCGTTTAAAACATCAAAAAACGCCAATGTTATAAGATAGATAGTGAATAACTAGCTACTCGGGTTTTTTTTGCCTTTTTTTCTTGTTTGGTAAACTTCTTAAATATTTATTACTAAAGTAATATCCAGGGTCCCAGTATCAAGTACTGGGATGACAGGAGGAGGGGCGCCGAAATGACGCTCCACCGAAATGCCCATGGCTAAATATCAAAGCTATTGGCATTTATAGTGCAGATTAGTTACCTGCTGCAGTCATTTCTTTATTATGATCAACAGCTCCTTCTGGCGTCTTCGTCTCACTAAACTTACTTGACACTTTATCAACAGTCCAAGTTAGTGGTGTAACAATCAGCGCTGCAGTTCAAATGACAGATGAAATAACGTAAGACAAGACCGAACTTATGAATTTAGCACATGTTTCACCATGTTGTTCTGCTTTGTTCTGAAAATTATTGGCATACCATACAAGAGATTCTGGACCATTTGTCCCTCTTAGATATGAAAATAATTTGTGTGGCAAGTATGCAAGATATGCAACCCCTTTATACAGCGCAAGTAATGAGTTTGCAAAGATATAAGAAAATGCATTGTGTGTTCTACCCTTAATTGTTTCCTTTCTGCTTCCCAAGGTTGTTGAAGCATCAGCATCTTTATTCACTCCTACAAGCATATCCTTCACTGGTCCCACAACATTATCGATTTAGTGGACGGATTTATAGAAACAGTTTTGTGGAACTTGACTGTCGTCACCTTGTTTTACAGTAGGAACAGTCCCGAATTGAGCATATTGATTGAAATTCTTACGTGAACTCTTAAAGTTCTCAGATAGATTTAACATATTAGCCTCCTAAAAAACTATAATAAAAAAATGTAATACATTACTATACTATTATAACTTATTTTAGAATAATTGCAATAGTTGCGTTAATATTTTAACCAAATTATATGTTGCACAAAGGCACGTATTGCTCTAACATCGCAGTAGGTTAGAAATGAAGAGGTTTTTATGAGTTTTACTTTACCTGGATTACCATATGATAAAACAGCTTTAGAGCCTTATATATCTGCAAGGACTTTGGATTTTCATTATGATAAGCATCATAGGGGGTATTTAAATAAACTCAATGAGCTGGTTCAAAATACTGATTATCAACAGGCAAAAATTGAAGAATTAATAACGAAAGTTCATAGCAATAGCGACAAAGTCCCTATATTTAACAACGCAGCGCAAGTTTGGAACCACACTTTTTACTGGAATTCAATGAAAAAAAATGGTGGTGGTAAGACTCAGAATGATAGTCTTCTGGCAAAAAAAATTCAAGATGATATCGGTGGCTTTGATAAATTTTATGAAGGATTTTCAAGTCACGGAGTAGGCCATTTTGGCAGCGGATGGGTATGGTTAGTGCTTGAAAAAGGAAAACTCAAAATTACCAAGACTTCGAATGCAGATTTGCCATTAATTTACGGTCAAGTGCCACTACTTACTATGGATGTGTGGGAGCATGCATATTATCTGGATTGTCAAAATCGTAGAATTGACTATATAAAAGTTTTCCTTGATCATTTGATTAATTGGGATTTTGCAGAAGAGAATTTGAGAAAGAACACATAAGATGAATGTACCGAAGGTAACAAAATTAGATAATGGCCTGCGCATAATAACCGAGCAGGTGCGTGATGTTGACTCTGTAGCTTTAAGTATACGAGTTGGTGTTGGCAGTAGAGTTGAAAGTGCAAATGAAAATGGAATATCCCACTTTTTAGAGCATATGGCTTTTAAGGGAACAAAAACAAGAACTGCATTTGAAATTGCAAAAGCTTTCGACGACATAGGTGGAGTATTCAACGCTAGCACCGGTAGAGAAAGCACCAGTTACTACGCGAAAGTCCTCAAAAAAGACATAAAAACTGGCATTGATATATTAATAGATATATTGATGAATTCGACATTTCCAGAAGATGAATTAGAGCGCGAAAAGGGTGTTGTAACACAGGAGATTTTTCAAACTAACGATTCGCCGAGCGACATCATTTTCGATAAATATTTTGAAGCAGCTTATAAAGATCAACCATTTGGTAGGTCGATTTTAGGCACACAAGATACTGTAAAATCATTTACTCGAGAAGATTTAAATAGCTATATAAATGAGCATTACTTTGGCGAGAATACGATGTTTTCTGTTGCAGGGAACGTTGAGCATGAAGAAGTTGTTCAGTTAACCAAAAATTTTCTCTCAAAGATTCATGCAAAAGAGCTGGAGAAAAAGCAAAATGCGAACTACACTGGTGGTGAGTACTTGGAGCATCGTAAATTAGACCAGGTACACTTGCTAATTGGTTTACCTAGTGTTTCTCGCCATGACGATAGATATCACACATTTCGGGTACTTGATTCTATATTGGGAGGCGGGATGTCATCACGCCTGTTTCAGGAAGTAAGGGAAAGGCAGGGGCTGGTTTACTCTGTCTATTCATTTAATTCTAGCTACACCGATACAGGAATACTCTCCATTTTTGCTGGCACAGATAGTAACAACTTAGATAAGCTTTTAAAATCCATAACAAAGGAGTTGAAGAAGTTGTCTGCGGGTGATCTGAAGGAAGAAGAGGTAAATAGGGTAAAAGAGCGAATAAAGTCACAAATTTTAATGTCACGTGAAAGCGTCAGTTCCCGTGCTGAAGCATTGGGGCACTACTATGGCAACTATGATAGGTATATCAGTAAAAATGAATTGATAGAAAAAACTAGTGCAGTTACCACTGCTGGTGTAAAAGAAGCAGCAGAGGAGCTGTTATCTCAGCATGAAAAAACCACTTTAGCTGCAATTGGAGAAATAAAGTCGTTGCTAAGCTACGATAAAGTGGTTTCTATGCTTAGAGCTTAAAGCAATGGGCTTCTCGCATAGTAAACCAGTTTTTGGTATGTCGTGAAACGAAAAAACTATTTAATAATTTCTCTCCAGCACCCTTATATAGCAGAGTATTTCTGACTCAAAACTTGTTTTTGATCTGCAGGCTCAATGACAAAATTCAGTAAAAAACTCAAGGTATTTTTTGGCGGATTGTATCAAATTATAGCAGCTGCATGTCTTTTACATTTTTTCTACATTCAACCAAATCGCGCTTGAACTAAGCGTCAGTAAATTATTATAGCACCAATTTAAAGAGTCAAAACTTGCCACTCGGGGTTTCTTTGCCTTTTTTCCATTTAGTAAATTTCTTAAATATTTATTGCTAAAGTAGTATTCTAGGTCCAAGTATCAAGTACTGGGATGACAAAAAGATGGCACCTGAATGACAAGAAAAGGGGCTACTTAGATGACAGGAAAAGGGCTACTTGGATGATACCGTCCTTTTTCCTGGGTTCCAGTGGGCTTTGTTGCATCGCTATCTATGATGGATTAAAGATAAAAAAGGTACAGAATATCAGCAGCTTATTATTCTAGCATTTACAGTAAGGACGGTCAGTGAGTACCTAAATTTGAGTAAAAAAAATTTTACTACCATTCACTAACCTAGCTAAAATTCAAGAATTTCAATGCTTTAGCTATTTTAAATAGAATTAAATTTATTAATACAATTACTATTCCTAGATTTGATCAGATTGATTGCAAAAAACAAGATTTTCAATAAGTTGCTTATATAGTTAGCCTTCTATAGGCAGCGATGCAGCAAAGCCGCTGGGTTTACTTTATCTTTGCTGGAAGTGCTGGAATGTCTTTTTTAATAATAGATTCTGAATATTCTATACTATATGGCCTAGTCCCAGAAAGCATCTTGATGTCTAACCCTCTTTTCTTTATACTGTTCGTCAGCAGTTTTAGATAATTCTATATCTTCAATTTCCTCTTCCATTAACTCAGTCAATAGCTTTAAAACAGATTTGTTTTGAGACTGGGCTACACTAGTAAGCAAACTATTCAACTGATCTTCAGGATTTACATAAGCTTTAGAATCCATATCAATCATATACTATAACTCATTATATTTTAACATTTTTATGTAAACTATATCAAGCCCCTAAAACTGTTTGTAATAATGCCATCTGGTCAATTCCGTTAATCTTGCGAATCATATTATCAGCATCGATCTCTATTAGTTCATTTCCATCTATAGTAAATTTATAATAATGAGCATCAACTACACGCTTAAGCGTTGCCTTTTCAGCTGGTTTCCAATCACCAAAATCAAGCTCTTTAAACGCTAACTGTTCAACCTGCTGATAATAAGAATTGGTATTATACTGCCATAAATGTATAGATCTTTTGCCTTATCGTTGTTATAATTAATACCTTGCTAAAAATTGAATATTAATAAATGAATGAATTAAGAAAGCTAAGTATTACAGAGATGCACGATGGACTTAAACGGAAAGATTTTTCTGCTGTTGAGCTCGTAGAGGCGCATATCAACGCAGTTGAAAGTGAGAAATTAAATGCATTTGTGACGAAAACTCCAGAAATAGCAATAGAGGCCGCTAAAGCCGCAGATGAGCATTTTTCAAAACAAAAGAGTGATATACCGCTCATGGGTATACCAGTTGGTGTTAAAGATTTATTCTGCACAAAGGGAGTAAAAACAACAGCATGCTCAAAAATGCTAGAAAACTTCGTTCCGACTTACGAATCCACAGTATCTGACTTGCTTTTAAAAAGCGGAGCGGTCATGCTCGGCAAGCTTAACATGGATGAATTTGCCATGGGCTCTGCAAACACAAATAGCTATTTCGGTCCTGTTGAAAATGTGTGGGTTAGAAAAAGTGATGGGGAAAAAGTTGTACCTGGTGGGTCATCTGGTGGATCCGCAGCATCGGTTGCTGGATTTTTATGCGCTGGAGCGCTCGGAAGTGACACCGGTGGATCTGTGCGACAGCCAGCAGCTTACTGTGGAGTAGTTGGAGCAAAGCCAACTTATGGAAGATGTTCGCGTTTTGGTATGATCGCATTTGCAAGTTCCCTGGACCAGGCGGGGGTTATTACTCGTTCCGTTTCTGACTCAGCATTAATGCTGGAAACGATTTGTGGTTATGATAGCAAAGATTCAACATCGAGTAAAAGGCCAGTGCCTAAATTTTCTAATTTTATAAACGGTGATATCAAGGGTAAGCGCATTGGTATACCAAAAGAATATAGAATGGATGGAATTTCAGAAGAAATCGTCCATCATTGGGAAAAAGTTTCTTCCGATTTAAAGGAAAACGGTGCTGAAGTGGTTCATATTACCTTGCCACACACTAAATATGCAATACCAGTCTATTATTTAATTTGTTCTGCTGAAGTTTCATCTAATCTTGCTCGTTATGATGGTGTGCGTTATGGATTCAGAGCTGATGCTGATACCCTCGAAGAAATGTATTCACTAACAAGAGCAGAAGGTTTTGGAAAAGAGGTAAAAAGAAGAATCTTAATTGGTGCTTACGCACTTTCTTCAGGTCACTACAATGAATATTACGAAAAAGCACAATGTATTATAGCATTAATCAGAAATGATTTTATAAAAGCATTTGAAAAAATAGATTACATACTTGTTCCATCTGCTCCAACGGAAGCTTTTGGCTTGAATGAAAAGCCAGATCCGCTAATTATGTGTATCAATGACGTCTTCACCGTACCAGCAAGTTTAGCTGGACTACCTGCTATTTCTGTTCCTGTTGGACTTTCCAATGAAGGTTTACCACTTGCTTTACAAGTAATTGGAAACTATTACGATGAAGCTGGAATATTGAATGTAGCAAATGTGATAGAGCAAAACTGTGGCAGAGTGTATGGTCCCATGGTGTGATGGTATGGATTTAGTATAAATAATTCAGGAGATTTTGTCCACTGAGAACATATAAATTCAAAAGGAGTAAGACCATTAAGAGTTTTGAGTCTCTTTGCGTAATTGTAAGCCATGACAAAATCATAAAGATGCTTTGTGAGTTGCTGATGTGGTCCGTAGTAGTATTTTTTAACAGTAGCATTTTTTAAAGTTTTGTTTATACGTTCAACTTGCCCATTTGTCTAAGGATGGCTGATTTTTGTTAGACGATGTTCAATATTATGTTCTTCACAAACTCTATCAAATATGTGCTGGAAAGCGTATTTATGGCGCTTCTGGTTGGTAAATTGTATACCGTTGTCTGTCTAAAACAGTGTGGATTTTATACGGTAGAATTTTAATCAAATTACGTAAAAACTCAGCAGCTATTAATGATAGAAGTGTATGCTTCCGAAATTTGACGATTATTTCTTCTTCTAAAGTTAGAACAGTTGATCTCGGATGTTTTGGACCCATTTCAACGTCTTTAGTGATGGTATTTTTTTTCTTACATTTTATCATACCATCACACCCTGGGACTGTACACCAGGCATAATAAACGTTAACATTAATAAATAATACTAAACATAATAACTTTAAAGTCTAAGGTCAAGTAATATTTGTCATGCATAAAAACACATTAAAATTGCCGTATTTGCTTAGTTGTGTTAACTAAGAGCTTAAAATTGGAAAATATTTATGTTAGAAGAAAAATACAGCTTCCAGGAAATTGAGAACAAATACAATATATTATGGGAAAACAGCAAAATTTATAAATGGAGTGGTGAAAAGGATAACACTTTCACTATAGACACGCCTCCGCCGACGATATCGGGGAAATTGCATATCGGTCATATATTCAGCTATTGCCACACGGACTTTATTGCAAGGTTTCAGCGTATGCTGGGGAGAGATGTGTTTTATCCAATTGGGTTTGATGATAACGGGCTTCCCACCGAAAGATTGGTCGAACAAACCTATAAAACCCGTGCAAAGGAAGTTGGCAGAGAAAAATTTATAGAGATGTGCCACGAAGTTATTGAAAAATCAAAGCAAGAATTCAAGGAATTATTTAAATCCGTTGGCATTAGTTATGACTGGAGTTTGGAGTATCACACGATCAGTAAGGAAGCTGTAACGCTTTCTCAAATGTCGTTTATTGACTTATATAACAAGAGGTATGCATACAGGAAAATGCAACCCATCCTTTGGGATCCGGTTGATAAAACCGCAATTGCGCAAGCAGAAATAGAGGATAAAGTCTTTGAGTCATCCTTAAACACGATAGTTTTTTCCACTGAAGAAAATGAGCAGATCAAAATTGCAACCACGCGACCTGAGCTGCTTCCAGCATGTGTTGCAGTTTTTTGCCACCCAGAGGATACATGCTACACTCATTTAATTGGAAAAGCAGCTACAGTAGCAATAACAGAGGAAAAAGTTCCAATTATAGCTGATGACAAGGTCAAAATAGATAAGGGCACTGGACTGGTTATGTGCTGTACATTCGGTGATGAGCTCGACATATATTGGCAGCAAAAGCATAACTTGCCGATGAAGATTATCATTGATCAGGATGGGAGGATAAGTCTAGATTCAGTGTGTGATAACAATAGATCCCAGTGTCAAGGCACTGGGATGACAAGTAGTGTACTAAATGGACTGAAGGTTAAAGAAGCGAGGAAGAGAGTAATCGAAATTCTAACTGAAAAGGGACTTTTGATAGAAAGCACTAGCATTTTTCATTCTGTGAAGTGCGCAGAAAGATCTGGTGCACCACTTGAAATATTGCCTACTTATCAATGGTTTATCAAGACCTTAGAGGAAAAAGCTAAAGTGTTAGATAAAGTTAAGAAATGCAACTGGTATCCAGCTACTATGCGAAAACGCATGGAAGTGTGGATAGAAGGGCTAAATTGGGACTGGTGCATCTCAAGGCAGCGTTATTTTGGTGTACCATTTCCGGTGTGGTATTCAAAACGTAAAGGAGAAGAAGGCAAAATCATTCTAGCTGAAGTGAAGGATCTGCCTATAGATCCACTCAAGGATTTGCCGACAGGGTATAGTAAGGAAGAGGTTATACAAGATCAAGATGTAATGGACACTTGGGCCACAAGTGCGATTACTCCTCAGCTAAGTGCACTAGCAGTAAACAATGAGCTTCACTTACCGAATCATCGCTATGACAAGATATTTCCTGCAGATCTACGTAGCCAAAGCCATGAGATAATAAGAACTTGGGCTTTTTATACAATTTTGAAGTCACATTACCATGCAAACTCCCTGCCATGGAAAAATATCATCATCAGTGGTTGGTGTTTAGCTGATGATAAAAAAAAGATGAGTAAATCAAAAGGTAATGTCATCACTCCTCATGTAATACTTGAGACCTATGGGGCTGATGTAGTGCGTTATTGGGCAGCAAACTCAAGGCTTGGAGTTGATACAGTTTACTCTGAAAATATATTCAGAATTGGTAAGCGCCTCGTTACAAAACTTTGGAATGCCAGCAAGTTTGTTTCCATGTTCATGGAAAAGCATCAAGTGGTGAGAATAAATTCCATCAGTGAGACAATGGATAAATGGATATTGTCCAAGTTATACAAAGTGATAGATAGAGCAACGAACAACCTGTTGCAATTTGAATACTGCGAAGCTTTGGGGGCAATAGAGGAATTTTTCTGGAAAGATTTTTGTGATAACTACTTAGAGTTAGTGAAAAAACGTGCATATGGGGATGGGATAAACAGTGAAGCAAACTTGAGTGCTAAACAAAGTCTGGCATATGTATTAAACGTTATTTTGCGGTTATTTGCACCTTTTTTGCCGTACATTACGGAAGAGATATACCATCAGTTGTATAGCTATAATTCTGTGCATAATCAAAGCAATTGGCCAAGTAAAGAAGAACTGATCTATGATAAGCATTCTGAAGAAATGGGAGACAATTCTGTGCAGATATTGAACCTTGTGAGGAAAATAAAGGCAGATAATAATGTGTCAGTTAAACGTTTGATAAAAAGATTGACGATAAAAGCGAACATACGAGAGGATATGTTGAATCAATCCGCGCAGGATGATTTGCAAACGGTTTGCAATGCTGAAGTAATACAGCGGAGTGAGGATGTAACAGGATTTACAACTGAAAATGGAAAATTTACTGTAGGTGCAGAGTTATAATAAGCATTTTCTCCCGCAGGTAAGGGAATTTTAACAAGAATACACAACCATTATTGCCTTTTTATGGGAAAATAATGAGTAACTTGTTTAAAAAATCCAATGTACCTTATCTTGTAGCCAGTTCTTTAGCTACTCTTACGTTAATTTCATCCTTAGTGCTTGCTGTAACTTCTCAAGTACCTTTCCTTCTAATTCTTGCTTTGGCTACGTTGTCTGTTTTTGGTGATTGCACTTTTGTGTAGAGCAATTAGTAGTAATAAGGGAATGGAGATTGAGAGAAGTAAATTTGCTGAAAAAGAGCAAAGGTTAGAAAATAAAATATCTTTAGAAAAAGAAGCTGGAGAAGCTGCAAATAAAAAGGTAGGGGAGTTAAAGGAGCGATTAAATGAATTAATGAAAGAGAAGCAAGATTTAGATAAAAGGGCAAGAGGATTAGATGAGAAAGTAGTTCGGTTAGAAGCTGAAAAAGATAATCTTTCTGAAGAAAAAGAATCCTTAGAGCAAAAGTTAGAAGATAAAACGAATCTTATAGCCGAATTATGCAGAATGGTAAACGAATTTGAAAAGATAATAAATGCGCCTTATAAACAGGAAAAGAAATCACACCATGAACAACAAGTAAAAGAGTTGCATTGTAGACGAATACAAATGAAGGAGTTACGCTATGCACAATTGAAGAAATCATTGCAACTCAAAATTTCACGCTTATATAAACAGTTACGAGAAGAAGAAAGTAACTTAGCTAAAAAAAAGAATGTATAGCAAAACCAAAAAGGGAAATGAGCAATATTATGTATGGGGAACCAAAAAGTAGAGAATTTGATAAAGAAAAAGAAGAATTGCGATCAGAATTAGAAAAACTACAACGTAAAGTTGAAAGACTAACTAAGGAAAATAAAGATTTATCTGAAAAGTTAAAAGACACTGGGAATTTCCTTGAAAGTAAGTTTACT
Organism: Wolbachia endosymbiont of Tettigetta isshikii; assembly: GCF_041154185.1. Classification (NCBI taxonomy): domain Bacteria; kingdom Pseudomonadati; phylum Pseudomonadota; class Alphaproteobacteria; order Rickettsiales; family Anaplasmataceae; genus Wolbachia; species Wolbachia endosymbiont of Tettigetta isshikii. The sequence goes on from NZ_JBFTEN010000011.1 coordinate 23,130, forward strand.
GAGTTGGAAGAGATAAATAAACGTCGTAATAACCAAGTAAAAGAATTTAAAGATTCACTTTTGGAAAAGTCCTTTGAAGGGAAACGATGTGAGGAAGCTTTGCTAAAAAAGAAAAAGGAAGAAGTGGGTTTTGTGCAACAGACGATAGAACATGTGATAAGCAAGGTAAGAGAATCAGCGAAAGGAAGCGAAGAAATTAGAGGTAATGATAAGAAAGTAATATTGCAAATAATTCAAAAAATAGAGTCTGTATTAGAAGAAGAAGTTGCTCAATATTTGCCAAATGAAGTTTCATATGCAGAATTTGATGATCGTGGATATGATAGTGGGCGCTCTACCACAGCTAGCCAGTTGTACAATACTATAGTAAAATGTCCTGACGATAATCGAGAACTTAAGGAGGTATACGATGAATCCAATAATATGCGCACTAGACACACAAGATTTGAATAAGGCCGTATTTTTAGCTAATGCTCTACGTGGTAAAGTTGGCATGGTGAAACTTGGGTTAGAATTTTTTGCTGCTCATGGTCCTTTTGGAGTGAGAGAAGTTGCAAAATGTAATATACCAATTTTTTTAGATCTGAAATTGCATGATATTCCAAACACTGTAGCTAAAACAGTTGAGGCAATCAAGGCTTTGGGTGTTGAAATATTAACGTTACATGTAAACGGTGGAACAAGAATGCTAAAGGAGGCTTTAAGTGTGGTGAAAGACACGAAAATGAAACTGATCGGAGTAACCGTGCTGACTAGTATGGGCAATGAGGATTTAAATGAGCTTGGAGTGACAAAAGAGGTGAAATCACAGGTAATTTTGCTTGCAAAGCTCGCAAAAAAGATTGGGCTGCATGGGATAGTCTGCTCTGCACTGGAAGCTCAGAAAGTGCGTCAAGAATGTGGTAAAGACTTTACAATTATTACTCCGGGAATTCGTGTAGACTCTGGTCACGACGACCAAAAAAGGACAGCAACACTAAAAGAAGCAATAAGTTCAGGAGCTGATCATATTGTAATTGGTAGGCCCATCACAAAAAGTGACAGTCCTGCAAATAGTGCGGAATTAATATGGAAATCACTCATTAATTGAGGTTGCAAAAAAAATTTAAAAAAGGGCTTGACATGAAAAAACGAACATTGTATAGCGTTATTGTCTTTCATATTTTTCCTCACTTAACTAAGTTAAGTGTTAAGTATTTAATAAGTGTGTGGTGTTACGTAAGTGGCAGCGCATAGTTTTTCAGTCTATATTCTCAAAAATTAAGTTTTTTTCTACTTCATTGGATATACTCTATGATAGGAAAAATTTTCAAGTTCCAATTCAAGCATTGAAATAACAAGCATAGACTACATTAGGGTATCATCCAACACAAACCGTTTTCATCTTCAAAGGAGGCTATTATGTCGCTCACTGATATCGCTCACCGTGTTAATGAATTAGCTTCATCGTGGGAGCAATTTAAATTAATAAATGATCGCAGACTAAAAGAAATTGAAAGCAAAGGGCAAGCTGACTCTGCAACGATTGAGCAGCTATGTAAGATAAATGGTGATATTGATAGTTGCAAAAAACACTTGGATTTAATCGAAACCGCAGCTCAGCGTCCAGAAGTGAGTACAGGTTTTAACACGAACAATAAATATTTTTCTGATTATATCTGCAAAGGAGTGGAAAGCGGCTTATCGCGCAAAACTCTTAGCGGAGATGATAACGATATTGGAGGATATCTAATTACTCTGCATATTGTAAAACGTATAAACGAGCGTGTAACAGACTCGTCTCCAATTCGGCAAATATGTTCCAGTCAAAGAATCTCTACTGAAACATTGGACTATATTATAGAAGACCGTGACCGTGCTAGTGCATGTTGGAGTGGTGAAACAGTAGATGATAAGGATGGTGGCAGTAAATCCAAGTATGATTTTACAAAAAATACGGATACGCCTAAAATTCAAAAAATTTCCATTACAACTTATGAATTACATGCTCAGCCACAAATATCACAAAAGCTGCTCGATGATGCGTTTGTCGATGTTGAAAGCTGTCTGGTGGAGAAGATTTCCGAGACTTTTAGTAAGGAAAAAAAACGAAGCCTTCATTAAAGATGAGGGCACTTTTCAACCTAAAGGGATTTTAGCTTATGACGATAGAAACAGTTATAATAAAATAGAGCAAGTTAAAACTGACAAATTGGATAGTGATTCAATAATGGTATTGTACTATTCTCTAAATGAATATTACTCTAAAAATGCATCGTTTTTGATGAATAGAAGTACGTTGAAGGATGTTAGGCTACTAAAATCTCAAACAGGTCAATACCCTTGGCAGCCAAGTTTGTCGCTTGAAGCTCCAGATACTTTAATGGTGATACCAGTGTATCAATCTGCTGATATGCCACCTGCGCCAAGCAAGCTGCCGGTAATCGCAATAGAAGATTTTAGAAAGGCTTATAAGATCGTAGATAGGAGAGGGATGAGAATACTGAGATACCCTTATACGAATAAACCTTATGTTAGGTTTTTTATCACTAAGCGTGTCGGCGGAGAGGTTGTAAATACTAGTGCTATTAAATTGCTAAAGGTTACAAGTTCAGACAAGCACTAAAATATTCTCTAAAATAGTTGATATGTTATGCTTTTTATGTTAAAATTAAGTTAATTTATTATTAATTTAAGAAGTAAAACATGTGGAAAAGCATAAAAAAGTTTTTTAAGCGGATTGCTGACTGCACGGGAATTTCATGGATTGCAAGAAAAATTTCGTCAGGTTGGAATAGTGTTAAAAACTGGTGGTCTGGTCAATCACATAAAAATCATTTAATTGAGCGAATAAGGGGCAGATCTGATGATTGGGGTATTATTAAAGAAAATGGTAGTAAGCAGTTGGTACTGCATGTAAGTAAAAGAATGTATGTGGAATTATGAGTGTAAAAAGTATCAATTATCAAGACCCATCAAAATATTATGTGCATGTCAGACATGATAAAGATACGTTCAAAGTTGCTTGTGGTTGACCTTCTATCATTAGCAGTGATACGGTATCTTTTATAATAGAGTCGGTAGATGATAGTAAAACTTTGTCTAGTAAGTTAGAAAGCATGAAAATGATGTTAGGTTTGAATGGTAAGCATACAGTTGGTATTATAGCTCAGTCACCTAAGGATCATATTAAACCTGCAGTTACAAGTTCTGCATCTAAGATGTCTGCAAATAATAGCAAGTTACCAAGCTTAGAAGCTGTTAATAACAATAGTAAACCTAATAAGTTGCTAGATAATCCATCTAAAGAACAAACTTATTTGGTCAAAAATTATTGTTTAGAGTTATAGCTTTAATAATTAAGGAGCACCTCTTTAGGTGCTCCTTTTTTTCTTTCCTATATAAATAAAAATTAGATAGGATTATGAGTACGATTTTTTTTGTATTCTGATGCTTTTCAATTCTATATTTCTTGGATTAAATTTTCTCTTCTTATTACTCTTTCTCCACGTCATCACAAAAAAGAATAGAAAACTGAGCGAGGAGAAAATAAAATCAGCAAATTTTGAGGGTAATTTGTGTAAGTTAGAACGTGAGCTTCAGGAAGCAAAGCAGGCTTTAACTAATAAAGACGAAGAAATGGTGTGTTTAAAAGTGAGCAATGCAGAGCTAGAGGTAACTCTGCAAAAAGAACGCGAGGAGAAGAAAAAAGAAATAGAGCTACTGACAAAAGCCGAGGAGAGACTCACGAATGCTTTTAAAGCACTTTCTCTTGATGCTCTGCAGGCGAACAATAATAATTTTTTGAACTTGGCAAAGGAAGTAATTGATGGCAAATTAAAAGAAACAGAAAACGATTTCAAAAAAAGACAAGCAACGATCAACGAAGTTGTAACTCCAATCAAAGAAAAATTAGAAAAATTTGATAGTGAAATACGCGAGCTGGAGAAAGAAAGGGTAGGGGCCTATGAAGGTTTAAAGGAGCAAATTGGTGCGTTGATGAACCAGACTTCTATCCTTGCTAATGCTTTGAGGAAGCCTCACATTAGAGGAAAATGGGGTGAAATGCAGCTAAAAAGAGTGGTAGAAATGGCAGGGATGGTTGAGTATTGCGATTTTTTTACTCAGCCATCAGTAGTTGATAAAAACGAGGATAATTTATTGCGCCCTGATTTGATAATCAAAATGCCATCTGGAAAGCAAATAATAATAGATGCTAAAGTGCCGCTTGATTCTTACCTTGATGCTATGTCACAAAATGATTTGCAGATACAAAGGGAGAAATTAAAGAATCATTCTTTGGCAATAAAAAAACATATAAATGATCTAGGCAAAAAAGAATATTGGAATCAATTTGAAAATACGCCAGAACTTGTGGTGCTTTTCCTCACAGGGGAGGGGGTTTTCAGTGCAGCACTGGAATATGAGCCAGCTTTGATAGAGATTGGGGTGGAAAAAAAAGTGATTATTGCAACACCGATCACTTTGATCGCACTGCTTAGGGCAATAGCGTATGGATGGAAACAAGAAATGATAGCCGAAAGCGCAAAGAAAATCAGTGAACTAGGTCATATTTTATATGAGCGCATCTGTACAATGGGCGAAAATTTTGATAATCTGCGCAGAAGCTTAAAAAGCGCTGTTGATCATTACAATAAAACTGCAGGTTCGCTTGAAGCAAGGGTGTTTCCTGCTGCGCGAGAATTCAACAAGCTTGGTATACATGCAAAAAATAAAGAGCTAAATGCTGCAAAGGAGCTGGAGTCTTTACCACGTAGCTTACACGCCGAAGAATTGAAGGTGGATTAGGCTATAGTATATTATACTTTTTGTCATTTAGATGTTCTCTCTGTTGCTATTTTTCTTCAACTTGAAGCATATTACTTAATCCTTCAATCTCGCTAATGGAGAGATTAGTACACTTGGCAATAGTATCAACATCAACATTATTAGCCAGCATTGCTCTTGCCACTTCGATTTTTCCTTTCTTTTCACCAATTTGGATGCCTTCTTCTCTAGCATCATCAAGCTTTTGAGCAAGAATAGCCTGCTCATCACGAATACGCTTTATCTCTTGTTCGTAGGATATAAATTCTTTTTCCGACCAATTGAATCTGTTTAGCTCTTCATATGCTTTCTTGATTATTATATCACTTCCCGTTATCTTTTCTAATTCCTGTTCACTGGTTTCCTCTGCATAATTAAAGCAGTAAATCCATTTTTCTACTATATTTTCCAGCTGATCTTGCTTCGTTTTTGGAAATTCAATGAACGTAAAATAAAAATCTTTTAAGTCATGTTCATTTGTCTCTTCATCACGAATGGTGTGCTTTGATTTATACTCGGACTTGTTAGGAAACAGGATACAATCTGCTATGGCAATAAAGATAATTTCTTTGAGGTCTTCATATTGGTCACCTTTATCAGCCTGCCTTGAATAAGCTTTAGCAGCATAGTATTGAGCACGTTTTTCAAAGCCTTTGGTTTTAGCGACCTGCATTTCGACGATCACTTGCACCCCATTTTCATCTCTACAGAGAACGTCAACAATACTTTGCTTTTTAGCAGCAATGTCAGGATCCAAAATAGTATTCAAAAACTCTATGTCCTGTATTGCATCTTTGCTAGCGAGCTCCAAGATATCATTGAGGAAATGAATAAGAATATCTTTATTTTTTTTCAGTACCAAAGATACACCTAAAGGCAACATCATTTTTTGGATCGAGAAATTTAGAAAATGCCACAGCTAAAATGCTTAAAAATATTAATAATTATACATTATTGCTCACAATTTTTCAACCATATTTTTAAGTGTTACAACTTTGTAAAAGACGGCTAGAGATCATAGAGTAATATGAAAAGTCTACATAGATCGACCTTTATGTGGATCTGTGTTTCTGCTTTCCTCAATTTGCTTTGCAAAAGATGTTTCTTGTTTGCTCATATGCTGAAGTGGCTTGGCAACTTCGCGTACAGCGGCAATAACCGCAGTCAAAAACGCTTTTAGCAGCGCACCTAAAGCTCCACCAACTGCTTCCCTGCCATACATATGAGCTTGCTTTTCATTATTGTCAGCAGTTTCTCCTGCTCTCCTTCTTGGATCCATTCTATGAGCAATAACTGAAAACAACACTCCCTTGATTGAGGACTTCATTCGTCTCTTTGCTTCATGAACATCTCCATCATGTGCCGTTTCATGTCCATGGCTTAAGTGTTTAGCGTTCATTAGCTCCTTTTGTTGCTGGGCAAACATGCCGCTTAGCACTTCTTTCATTATTTGTTTTCTTCTCTTCTCCATAACTCTTTTCTTGAATTCTGATTTATTGCGGGTGTGCTTTGTGGTTTCAAATTCCACGTCAATGTCTTCAGATGCTGCCTGACTATACAAAGTTTCTATGAGCCTATCTATACTCGGCTTTACTTGCATAGTTCTTTCGTAACTATCTAAATTATCGATTTCTTCGTCAATCTGGGTTAAAATATCCTCAAAAGCTTTTAAGTAGTCTTGAACGTACTGCGTTATGTCTTTCTCTTTAGGCTGCTCTTCTTGGTTTAGCTGATTTTCATTTTTCAAATTCCTCTCTTTTTTATCATAGTTATTTTCTTCACTTCCCTCCTTAAAAAGATAATTGTCATCCATAACTTAGTTAAAATTTTCACTAGTTACTATTGTATACGAAAAGATTAAATTAACATTAATGAAAGGTGGTTACAACTTCAGCACTAGCTAGAACCACAGTGAAGCTGTCAAAAGCAGTGGGGTCATAATACCTCTCATACAGCTCAACCGAACATCTATGCCTTATCTTTTCCTTTGCATTAAAACTAATTTCATAATCATTATTAGAGTTTAGCATAGCAGAATCACATAATAATTCATCTGCTAATACAGAATCTAAAATTCCATTAATTTTTATTGTAATGTGTCTGCTCCCAGCACAATCGAGGACTTTTCTCCAGCCAAAAGAGGAAATATCTCTTATCTCTTCCCTATTATTACGCAAAGTAAACCTTAAGTTTCGTATATTGTTCAGTACAACAAAATTATTGTCACGACCTTTAATTTTTAGTTGTAACTTACTCATTGTTACCTCCTTTGATAAAAATGTCAAAATTAATTGTTGAATGTAAAATTTCGTTGTGCTGATCCACAGCACAATTATTTTCCAAAATAGTCCCGTTATCAAAACCTTCAAGTATAAGGTTAATACGCTTCATAATGGAAAACATACTGTCTATATGATAAGTATATATGTTGCATGCAAATCTTGCCTTTGTAGCAAAATTGGACAGCATATGAAGGTTGCTATAACTTATTATGCTCAATTTTAGGTAAGGAATAGTAACCTGCTTAGGTAGGTAATCATAAATGTTGGTAACGTATTTATTTAAATCAGAATTTGCCTTTAGTGCTGTATAAATACTGTTGTATAACTCATTTATAACTTGAATTTTTTTCATAATTAACCTTCTTAAAAATACAGTTAACACAGAGGGGGCGGGATAGCAAAAAAAGCTACAATACAACTCGTGGTTCACGAAATGGGGAATATACTCCCTTCACTTCGGATAAATAGCTCTTCACTTCTGATTCGCGATTTTTATAAAGAGCAGAAACATGCTGCATAATACCTAGTTTTATCTGCTCAGGAACGTTGTCATAGCCAGCTTCATACACAACATCAACTCTTATTGCATTCAAATGACTGAAAAATTCAATGTAGCTTCCTACATCGCTGAAATAATATCTAGGTGTCCTCTTCTCTTGATTTTTAGACATCGTTGCAGTAACAGACATTATTATTCTCACAGGACCATAGTTTAAATAGATCCTATGAGGTATATAGTCTTCATACGAAACTTGCCACGTTTGTTTAACCAGCGACTTTTCGGTATACCATTCAGCATAGTCGGTTGCCACAGAAATGAGGCTTGAGATCAATTTGTCATCTTGATAGTTCTCAACACGTAAAAAAGATTTAACTTCTTCCAAAGTAACCGGAAGAGATTTAGATTTGGATTTACGTTGTACATGTATCTTTGGTGAAGTAGACATAATAACCTCCTGTTTATGTATGACTAAAACTTGTTATTCCAACCAATGGATCTATGCTGTAAATAAATCACAGGTAAACTCATCTTAGCTAAATTTCTTGCATTTAATATTAAGTTAAATCTGTATGGTAGCAACCCTAAGTTCTTGAAACTTTTGATTTGCTATAAGTTCTTTATCGTATGTTCTACTACATTTAGGAGAGAGCGTATTAAAGCTGTTTCTCCCTTTTTATTGATAAAATTTGAACTTACAACATATTCAACTAGGCTGGATTTCAGCGAGTTAACATTTTGGGAATGAATGTTGTTGAAGATGGTGTTTAACTCCTTAGTAAGCAAACTGCGAAATTTTTGCATGCTATCGTATGTGATATTTTCAAGTTCATGCGGAAATTTATCTTGAGCTACTGTGGTTATATCTTCAATTTCTTCATTGAATTCCTCCAGCCTTTTTCCCTTACTCTTAAGGTTTTTTGCAAAAGCTTTCATACCTATCAAATTTAACTACTATTATGATTATAATGACAATGAAGAAACTACCGAAGTAAAAAATTTATGCCAACATGTTACTGCTCATCCCAGCGCTCCTTCCACTGTCATCCAAGTAGCTCCTTCTTCTCTCATTCCAACACTCTCTTCCTGTCATTCCAGTACTTGACACTGGAATCTAAGATACTACTTTAATAATAAATATTTAAGAAACTTACTCAGCAGAAAAAAAAGACAAAAGAACCCCGTAGTAGAAGTTGCTCACTCTCTAATCCTGAAAATTGACGTACTATACTATCTTAACGACTTATAAGCGGGTTTCAGCTTGTATAGGGAAAAACCTAGAAGTCTAGGTGAAATTAATAAAGACATAAGGTGCACATAGTGCAAAAAATTAAACATAAGACGCTAACCATAATACTCTTGTCGTTTAGTCTGCACAGATTAAGATAACTGAATATCTCAAGTTTCATGATAAGGATAATGGCGAAGGTTGTCAAGTAGTTTTTTTTGTTTTATGGCATGTTAAAATTGGTTTGCTGTGCAGGAGTTCTGCTAAAGCGAAAGCATGAGGTCTCTTGACTCTGGAAATCTCATGTTTAGCCGCGAAAATAGGTACTTATTTAGAAAATATCCTGTGACTTTCAGCCCTAACTGAAATTCTCGATATGAATAGCTGTTTTGTAGGTTATTATTGTATACATCATGCAGCATTTGCGGAAAAGGCAGCAGTTTATCTGCATAATAATCTCCTGCTTGTTTTGACACTGCTCTGCCGGTTTTTGGAGAAATAAATTGTAAATCTTCTTGAGCACCTGTCACAGCGCATTTGGATAAATCTAGCTTAAATCCAAGCTGTGTAAGAAGCAAAAGCTCTAAGTTGAGATAATGGCCTTGCCAGGACTCATTGTTGTGCTTGATTACATCGATGAAGTTTGAAAATTATCGTACAGTACAGCATAAGGCTCACTTTCTGGGAGCACTTTCTCCAAAATAGAAGGGAAAGAAACAATAGTGATGCTTTTTAGCCTGTCCTGAAAGAAATGGTGGGATGGAGATTCAATCAGTTCGCATTTAAAAAATCCCAGATTTTCACGTAGTTTAGCACTCCATTCTGCATGTAATAGATTACTTATTTGAAACTTGTAGTTACTATCGTCTGTTATCCTGGTTAATCACCTGCGCTTTCCGTGATTTTTTGTAAACAGAGAAAGAACTAAGTTTTTATCACCGTGCTTTTTAATGGCTATAACGATGCCTTCATCTTTCCATCTCATTTGGAGTGTATTGACCGTATACTATTATATAGTAGTAAAATTAGTACAGCAAATTCTAAGCTCAAGAATCAGAGGTGCTTAAATTATGAAACTAAGATCTTTTCATGATGCCATCGAGCAAATGCGATTATTAAGCAGCGATCGTAGAGGTTGAGCTAAAATTATTAGAATAGTAACGTTTATTTTTATATTGACTATTGAGGTTTATTATTTTATAACTGTGGCATAAGTTATTTTATGAGCTTGGTTTTTAATATATGCCTACGATAAATCAGTTAGTACGCAAGGGTAGATTGAAATTATCATGTAAGAAAAAGGTACCAGCCTTGGGAAAAAACAACCCTCAGAGGAGAGGTGTTTGCACTAAGGTGTATACTACAACTCCTAGGAAACCTAACTCAGCATTACGTAAGGTAGCTAGAGTAAGGGTTAGTGGATATGGTGAAGTGACAGCTTATATACCTGGTGAGGGTCATAATTTACAAGAGCACTCTGTTGTTTTAATACGTGGGGGGAGAGTTAAAGATTTACCAGGTGTGCGTTATCACATAATAAGAGGTGCTCTTGATTTGCGTGGCGTTCAAAATCGGAAGAAAGCTCGTTCAAAATATGGTGTAAAGAAGTCTGGTTAAAGTTTATGGCTCGTCGTAATAAAGCAAGAAAGAGAGAAATAGTTCCTGATTCACGTTACAGTAGTGTTTTGTTGATGCGTTTCATTAATGTAATTATGAAATGTGGTAAAAAATCCATTGCAGAAAAAATTGTATATGGTGCTTTATCTTCAGCTGAAAAGAAAATAAATGAAAGCGGGATATCAATTTTTGAAACAGCGGTAGAAAATGTTACACCTTCTGTAGAAGTACGTTCTCGTCGTATTGGCGGTGCAACTTATCAAGTACCTTGTGAAGTTAGAAAAGATAGAGCAATTTCTTTAGCATTAAGGTGGATTGCTAAAGCTGCTTCTGTTGCTAGAAAGAAGAGTGGCAAAACTTCTGCTGATTGTCTGCAATCTGAAATAATAGATGCTTATAATAAGCGCGGTGGTGCGTTTAAGATGTATGAGGAAAAATATAAAATGGCTGAAGCTAATAAGGCCTTTTCCCATCTTCGTTTTTGATGTTGGCTAATTAATAGTAATATGGAAATTAATATATCTAAATACAGGAATATAGGTATAATGGCTCATATAGATGCTGGTAAGACTACCACAACAGAGCGTATTTTATTTTATACTGGTAAACAAAACAGAATTGGTGAAGTGCATGATGGTGCAGCTTCTATGGATTGGATGGAGCAGGAGAAAGAGCGTGGTATTACAATCACATCTGCTGCAACAACTTGTTTTTGGAATAATCATAGAATCAATATAATAGACACTCCCGGACACGTTGACTTTACTATCGAAGTTGAAAGGTCTTTACGAGTTTTAGATGGTGCAGTTGCTGTATTTGATGGGGTTGCAGGAGTTGAGCCTCAATCTGAGACTGTTTGGCGTCAAGCTGATAAGTATAATGTCCCTCGTATCTGTTTTGTCAACAAAATGGATAGAATAGGAGCCAATTTTTATCGATGCGTTGATATGATTAAGAGTAAGCTTGGAGCAGTGCCTCTAGTCATTCAGCTACCGATAGGGAGTGAGAAGGATTTTAAGGGCATAGTAGATCTTATTTCTATGAAGGCTATTATATGGGAAGAAGAGACGTTAGGTGCTAAATTTTTCTATGAAGATATTCCTTCTGATTTGCTTGATAAAGCTCAAGAGTATCGAAATCTTTTATTAGATACCGCTGCTGGGATGGATGATGAAGGAATGAACACTTATTTTGAATCTAATGACCTGCCAGTAGATTTGCTGAAGAAATGTGTGAGGAGCGGAGCTATTAAAGGAGCGTTTGTTCCTGTATTATGTGGATCAGCTTTTAAAAATAAAGGAGTACAGCCGCTTTTAGATGGTATAGTTGATTTTCTACCTTCCCCTATTGATGTTGATGAAATTGTTGGAACTAGTCCTAAAGATTCAGAAAAGAAAATTGCGATTAAACCTTCAGAGCAACAAACTTTTCTTGCTCTTGCATTTAAAGTGATGACAGATAAATTTGTGGGTAGCTTAACGTTTATTCGTATTTATTCAGGTAAGTTGAAGTCTAAATCTACTGTGTTGAATGCGGTAAAAAATGAGACTGAAGGAATTGGTAGAATGTTGCTTATGCATGCGAACAACAGGGAAGATATAAACGAAGCTAAAGTTGGGGATATAGTTGCCTTAGTTGGATTGAAAAAAACAATTACTGGTGATACTTTATGTTCGCATGATTTTCCTATATTATTAGAGCGTATGGAATTTCCTGAGCCTGTTATTGAAATTGCTGTGGAGCCTAAGACTACTTTAGATCAGGAAAAATTAGGTACTGCTTTAAATAGATTAGTTGCAGAGGATCCTTCTTTAAGAATGTCGGTAAATGCAGAAAGTGGTCAGACTATATTAAAAGGCATGGGTGAATTGCATCTTGAAATTATTACAGATAGAGTAAAGCGTGAGTTTAACGTTGATGTTAATATTGGTGCACCTCAGGTTGCATATCGTGAAACTATTACTAAATCTGTTGAAATTGATTACACTCACAAAAAACAATCAGGTGGTGCTGGTCAATTTGCCAGAGTAAAGATCTTATTTGAACCTCTTGAGCCTGGTTCTGGATTTCAATTTGAAAGTAAAATTGTGGGTGGTGCAATTCCAAAAGAATACATTCCCGGTGTGCAAAATGGTTTGGAGTTGATAAAAGAGGGAGGAATGATCTCTGGCTTCCCAGTTATTGATTTTAAGGCTACTCTTATTGATGGCGCGTTTCATGAAGTTGACTCAAGTCCTTTAGCTTTTGAACTAGCTGCCAAAGGTGCTTTTAAGGAAATGGCAAATAAAGCTGGTCCAAAGATATTAGAGCCTATAATGAAGGTTGAAATTATTACACCTGAGGTGTATATGGGTGATATTATGGGTGATGTAAATAGTAGAAGAGGACAAGTTTCAAGTATGGAAACGCATAATAATAGTGCTATAATTCTTGCTTTAGTGCCTCTTGCAAGTATGTTTGGTTATATAAATGTTTTGCGTTCTATATCTCAAGGAAGGGCTCAATATAGTATGCATTTTTTTTGTTATGAACAAGTGCCACAGTATGTGGTTGATGAGTTAAGGTATAATTAAGGGTAACAATTATGACAACAGCAGTAGAAGCTACAACAAAAGTAGTAGAAGCATTTGGCAAGCCGCATATGAATGTGGGGACAATAGGGCATGTGGATCATGGGAAGACGACATTGACAGCTGCGATAACAAAGTATTATGGGAATTTTGTAGCATACGATCAAATAGATAAAGCACCAGAAGAGAGGAAAAGAGGCATAACGATCGCAACAGCACACGTTGAATATCAGACGGAAAAGAGGCATTATGCACACGTTGATTGTCCTGGGCATGCTGATTATGTAAAAAATATGATAGTTGGTGCAGCGCAGATGGATGCAGCAATATTGGTAGTGTCGGGGGTTGATGGTCCGATGCCACAAACAAGGGAACACATATTACTGGCAAAGCAAGTTGGTGTTAAGCATATTGTGGTATACATAAATAAAGCTGATGTTGCTGATCACGAT
>NZ_JBFTEN010000045.1:0-731 GCF_041154185.1 Wolbachia endosymbiont of Tettigetta isshikii
CCGATGCCACAAACAAGGGAACACATATTACTGGCAAAGCAAGTTGGTGTTAAGCATATTGTGGTATACATAAATAAAGCTGATGTTGCTGATCACGATATGATTGGTTTGGTGGAGATGGAAGTCAGAGAATTGTTAACAAAGTATGGTTTTCCTGGAGATGAAGTACCAGTTATTGTGGGTTCGGCATTGAAAGTGCTGGAAGGTGACGAAAATAGTGAATATGGGAAAAAATCAATGGATAAATTGATGAAAGCATTAGATGAGTATGTGCCTGATCAGCCGAGGCCTGTGGATTTACCATTTTTAATGCCGATAGAAGATGTATTTTCGATATCGGGGCGTGGAACTGTAGTAACAGGAAGAATAGAAAAAGGAGAGATAAAGATGGGAGAAGAGATAGAAATAATAGGGTTAAAAGCGACGCAGAACACGATATGTACAGGTGTTGAGATGTTTAAGAGGTTACTGGACAAGGGATGTGCAGGACTCAATGTAGGGATACTGTTGAGGGGGACAAAGAGAGAAGAAGTCGAGAGAGGGCAGGTGTTAGCAAAGCCAGGGACAATAATGCCACACAAGAGGTTTAAGGCGGAGGTGTATATATTGAAGAAAGAAGAAGGAGGGAGGCATACGCCATTTTTTGCGAATTATCAGCCACAATTTTATATAAGGACAACAGATGTAACGGGGAGTATAAAATTGCTGGAAGGGAAAGAGATGGTAATGCC
>NZ_JBFTEN010000034.1:0-4511 GCF_041154185.1 Wolbachia endosymbiont of Tettigetta isshikii
TAGGTTTTTCCCTATATAAGCTGAAACGCGCTTATAAGTCGTTCAAGACAGTATAGTACGCCAATTTGCAGGATTAGAGAGTGAGCAACTTCTACCACGTGATTTCTTTTGTCTTTTTTTCTGCTTGGTAAATTTTTTAATATAATTGCAATTCAAGATGAGGCTTGGGTTCGTAGGCCAATACATCTAAAACAAAAAGATTGAATATTTGTAAGAAATAGTGTACAATTTTAATACTTTTTAAGGTCTTTATTTATGGCCGTTTCAAAATTTCTTGACGCGTGCAATGATTATGCCTTTAAAAGGATATTTGGTACTGAAAAGAATAAAGACATTCTTATTCATTTCTTAAATGATATTTTAGGCTTTACTGGCTTAGCTGCAATTCAGGACGTTGAATTTTTAGCTACCATTTTGGACCCTGAAATTGCCGCTAAAAACCAGAGTATTGTCGATGTCCTTTGTAAGGACTCTCAAGGCTCCAGATATATTATAGAAATGCAGTTTACTAAGACCAAAGGCTTCGAAAAGCGTGCTCAATATTATGCAGCTAAAGCCTACTCAAGTCAAGCAGATCAAGGTAATGATTATCATAACCTCAAGGAAATTATCTTCATAGCTGTTGCTGATTGTATTATTTTTCCAGATAAGGCTGAGTACAAGTCAAATCATACTATTCGGGATGAAGATACCAATGAACATGATTTAAAGGATTTCTATTTCGTATTTATTGAACTACCAAAATTTACAAAGACGAAAGAAGATCAACTGGAAAGTATAGTAGAAAAATGGTGTTATTTTTTTCGATATGCAGAAGAAACAAGGGAAGAAGACCTAGATAAAATAGTAGGTAGTGACGTAATAATAAAACGATCTTATGAAGAGATGAATAAGTTTAATTGGTCGGAAGAAGAATTACTAGCATATGAACAAATGAAAAACCCCATAATGGATGAGATAGCTGCTTTTGCTCAAAAATCTGATGAAGGTGTTAAGGTTGGGGAAGAAAGAGGTAGACAAGAAGGCATCCTCATCGATCATCAAAAAGGCATAGCAGAAGGAAGATAGAAAGGCGAAAAACAGGCTAAAATTGCTGTGGCCAAAAACCCACTTAAAGCTGGCGTATCTGTTGATATCATAGCCTAAACTACTGGTCTTCCTAGAGCTGAAATTGTACAACTCAAAGAAGAAGTCACGAGTTAACCTCTTAGCTACCAATATATTTTGAAGTAAGCTGCCCATGGGGCTTCTTTTACCTCTTTTTTTGCTTGGTAAATTTTTTAATGTTTTTAGTCGCTGAAACAACGAATAGTGTAACGCATAAGGTTTCTCGGGTGAAACTCACATTGTGCATCCATTCTATTGGAATACAGGTAGAGCAGACACAGAGTTCTTTCCTCCCCCATCTAATGCTTAAGCTTAAAACATTAGATGCTTTTTACAAGATACAAGATCAATCTGTAAATTCTGCACATCCATAAAAAACAGACCTTCTTTCTCGTCTTGAATGCCGATGGTAGTGTGGGTGTTAAGAGTTAAGGGATCGTTTATATACCCATGACCTATTCCTTGAATTGTGAACACCGGAAAGTTGACACTTTTTGCAAACCTCTCTTTTACAATTTCAATAAGATTATTGTTATCGGAATTAGTAAAGTTGCCAAAAATTACTGCTTGCACTCCATCGAAAATATGAGCTTGTTTTAGGTGATCTAAACTGCGCTCCATTGCGTATGGATAAACTCTTACGTCTTCCAAAAATAAAATTTTGCCTTTTGCATTTACTTGCCAAGCAGTTCCTACGCTATTTTCAACCAAAGTCATGTTACCACCAACAATTTTAGATTCTAACCTGCCGTTTTTTAGTTTAATACCATTGTCGATTATTTTTAGTTATTAAATCTAATGGAATCTCGTTTGTTCAAAATTAACTCCTTTAATTTTTCAACAGAGCTCTCAGAAACAGAGTTATTTACTATCATTTCCAACATGGCACCGTGAAGAGTTTGCCAATCATATTTTGCTTGCAGGTAGATGTGCAAGGCAGTTATATCGCTATAGCCTATGAGAACTTTTTTAGTTTAGGCAATTCTTTCTTTTTTATCATTGAGTAACTTTTTTAGGTAGGGAATTAACCGAGAAGCTTCTGTTCCTCCTCTAATGCACCAAATTATTTTGCTATCGTCGGTTAAGGCACTAATCAAATCATTTGCTCTAAATTCATCGGAGTTAGAGTAGAATGGATTATCGTTACTGTATATTTTCTCCGAAACATGGGAATAAAAACCCAAGGCTTCCACATATTCTTTTATGGTAGTTAGATCTGACTCTTTCCCCTTCGAAGAAGGAGCAATAATATCAACTTAATCAACTGAACAGACACTCGTGTTAATACATAAACAAGGATGAAGTATAAAATGTAAACAATAATGGAACGCATTAAAATATCTTATAAAACTCTTTTTTTAGTATGTCATCCAATTCAGAAAGTGAAACTTCAACTCCTAGTTCTTTCATTGATGAAACACCATAATCTTTCAGCCCGCAAGGAATAATGCCTCTGTAGTGAGAAAGATCTGGAGAGACGTTAAGTGCTATGCCATGGTAAGTTATCCATTTCCTTACACGAATGCCAAAAGCCGCTATTTTTTCTTCTACTCCGCTGTTATTCACCCAAATACCTATTCTATCTTCTTTGAATTCTCCGGTGATATTAAAGTACTTTAGAGCATTAATGATCCAATTGCTTAGATCTCTGATATATAGCTTTATATCGCATTTATTTCTTTTTTTAAGGTTGAGCATTAGATATATAATGCGCTGCCCCGGGCCATGGTATGTGTGTTTACCACCCCTGCCTGTTTTATATATAGGAAATAATTTTTCAACAATGTCGTCATCTGTTGCGTTGATCCCTGATGTGTAAAGTGGAGGGTGCTGGAGCAGCCATAATAGCTCATCAGATAAACTATCGTAAATTCTTTGAATTTTTGCTTCCATGAATTTTACGGCATGGTTATAATCGATAAGTTGGTTAGATATTAGCCACTTTACCATGTTCTGTTTCTTTGCTATTCAAATCTGTCGATGTCATCCCAGTGCGTAACACTGACCACAGTTTTCTTTATTCCTAATGATATCTTGTAACTTCTGTGCCATTAACAATGGCCAGTTATGGCAAATCTTTAATTATTTGTCAACACAGGTACACAAAATCCTCTTTACATATAGGTAACTTCTTTTATTGAAAAATTCAGGAAAATGTTGTATAATTGTTGTAGTAGGTTTTGGTAAAACATATGGCAGACTCAAGATTCAGCATAACTTTTAACAATGAAATTTCAGAGTATCTTGTTGAGTTGGCTAGAATAAAAAACCAGTCCATTCAAGATCTGGCACAAGAGCTAATGCAAGAAGCAATTGAAATTGAGAAGGAAGATATGGCACTAGCTGAGCTTGCTGCTAAACGCTCAGGTGCAGAAAGAGTTAAACTTGAAGATGTTAAGTGGGAATAAAGCCCTACAAAATTGAATTTCTAAAGGATGTTACAGAAACGGATCTTCCAGCTCTCCCAAAACAATAAGATTGAGAGTTGAAAAAGCCATAAAAGAGCGCCTCA
Organism: Wolbachia endosymbiont of Tettigetta isshikii; assembly: GCF_041154185.1. Lineage (NCBI taxonomy): Bacteria > Pseudomonadati > Pseudomonadota > Alphaproteobacteria > Rickettsiales > Anaplasmataceae > Wolbachia > Wolbachia endosymbiont of Tettigetta isshikii. Next base: position 3,620 of record NZ_JBFTEN010000034.1, read on the forward strand.
CAGTTAATCCTGACAAAATAGGAAAGTCTTTGTCATACAAATTTAAAGGATCTCGTAGAATGCGAGTACCGCGTGATTTATGAAATAGATAATATAGAACATATGGTAGTGGTTAGTGCAATAAGACATAGGAAAGATAGTTGCTAGTATATACAACACTCCTTCCTGATCCATTCTCTACCTTAGGTGGCTTCGCTCAGCTCAGAAAAAAGCTCATTTTTTGACTGTTCCCTCCTGCCTTTCACTACTGTGTAGAGATTGTTTTCAAACATGATGTTCGTATGTGTGATACTAGTTTATATAATTCCAACATAATTTCAATTTTTCAACAAATTCAATTTTTTCAACAAACAGGAAGCAAATATGAATCTCAATATCTTTCAAAGGAGAAAAGCACATAAATACTCTGCTTTGCAGCTCATAATGGAGCCAAGTTGGAGTGAGCGCAGTTATGCGAGTTTTGCTGAGGAAGGCTACGTCAAAAATGTTATTGCCTTTCGAGCAATCAACATGATTACAAATGCTGCATCTTCAGTGCCTTTTATCCTCTACCGGCTTACTAATCAGGGAAAGTCACAACTAAAAGTCCATCCGTTACTGAAGTTACTTTATTCTCCCAGCCGAATAACATCAAAATCAGAGTTTATTGAGGAAATTGTAACTCACCGATTAATCAGCGGCAATGCTTATGTGTTGATGATTGAGCCGAAAAATAGTTGTAAGTTAAAAACGTGATATAAAAGAGATAAGAGAGAAAGATAGCCCTACTCACTATAGGAATAGAGTTATCATAGGCGTGTGCGACCGAGAAAATTGGTATTACAACCGTTCTTATCAAGGTACACTAGCCCTATCTCTCGATACGTTTGAATAGTTGTTTGGGACATATATA
>NZ_JBFTEN010000041.1:0-1557 GCF_041154185.1 Wolbachia endosymbiont of Tettigetta isshikii
GCTTCAGTATCATTATAAGGGTAACGGCGAAGGTTGTTAAGTAGTTTTTTGTTCTATTTCTATGGTTAGTGTAGCTACAAAGTAGGCTACCGTTTTTTATGTAAATGCAAGAGATCTATTGAAATACCCCTGCAAAACTATACTATTGATTAGTGCACTTTAAATTTGAAACTATGGATATATTAGGCAAACTGGTAATCTTACTATCAGTTTTTTGCTCTCTTTTCCTTCATATTCATATCAATTTAGAACCAAAGCAAACCAAGCAGTAGTTTTAGATTTAGCCTCAGATTCGTTCATCTTTGAGCACAATTCCGATGAAAAAATGACCCCATCTTCAATGAGCAAGTTAATGACTTTATATGTTGCCTTCGATTACCTAAAAGCCGGAATAATCAACATGGAAGATGAGTTTCGAGTAAGTAGAAAAGCGTGGGAAAGGAAAGGCTCTTCTATGTTTTTAATGGAAGGTCAATCTGTTACGGTGAAAGAACTGCTCGAAGGAATTGTAATAGTTTCAGGTAATGATGCTTGCATCACACTAGCTGAGGGCATTGCGTGGTCAGAAGAGAGTTTCGTAATGGAAATGAACGAAGTTGCGCATAATCTAAATCTGAACAACAGTCACTTTGTCAATTCAAGCTGTTGGCCGGATGAAAATCATTTCATGAGTGCAAAAGATTTGGCAATATTGACGAAGAGGATTTTCACTGGTTTCCCCGAGTATTACGGCTTGTTCTCTGGGCAATATCTGACGTATAATGACATTTTACAAAAAAATAAAAATCTTCTACTTTTTCACAATATCGGAGTTGATGGCCTAAAAACCGGCTATACAAACGCTAGCGGTTACGGAATTGTAGTATCTGCAAAACGGAACGACAGGAGAATTTTTGCCGTTGTAAATGGGCTGAGTACTGAAAGAGAGCCAATAGAAGAAGCAAAAAGACTGATACAGTATTCCTTAAATCATTTTAGCACTAGAAAGATATTCGCTAAGGACGATGTAGTTGAGGAAATAAATGTTCTGTACGGAAAAGACATGAAAGTGCCCATCATAGTTGCAAACGATATTACTATAACCTATAGTCGCAACTTGCATGATAAAATTAAGGTGCGTGTTGAATATAAAGATATGATACCTGCACCAATTAAAAAAGGGCAAGAAGTAGGCAAAGTTCTTATAGAAATACATGGTATTGAGCAGCAAACAACACCACTTTATGCAGTAAATGATGTGCAGGAATTAAATTACGTAGAAAAGTTTTTTAGAATGTTGTTTTAAAGCTTAAATAGTGCATTATACCAGAAAGTTAGGCATATGCAAAGAAAGCAACACTAGCAATAAAGAAAACAAGAGAAAGGAAAACAACAAAGAGGGCTAGTGCCTGCCCTGCTGTATACAGAATGACAATTTTTGCCGTCCTGTAACTTATACCAAATTCCACTACATAGAAAGCCGATAGACAACAGTGAAAAAAGTTATAACGTCATCCAACAGAAACAAAAAAACTACTTGACAAATTCCTCCAGTTCCCTTAATTATGGTGGTGGAGT
>NZ_JBFTEN010000012.1:0-33451 GCF_041154185.1 Wolbachia endosymbiont of Tettigetta isshikii
TTCATTCGCCTCTCTATTTCACACATGACGCATAATTGCACCTTTTCCATAACGCTCACTACCTTGACTCTTTACCAAAGCAGCTTATGGTTGTTTGAAGCCTGCTCTTGTAACTCGGCTCCGAGGCTTATCTATTGTGCAGCTTCAACTTACCGCTTCTACGGCACACTCATCCCAGCACTTGATACTGGGATCCAGTTTTCCATAAAACGTTGTATTTTAACATAACTTTGTATGCTCACCTACTTGATAAAATTCTTAGATTCCAGTGTCATGCGCTGGAATGATACCTTTCTGCCTGGTTCATGAATTGCTTTAGCTATAAATATTTAAGAAATTTACCAAGCGAAAAAAAAGGCAAAGAAACCACGAGTGGCGAGTTTTGACTCTATAATACTTTAAATTGGCACTATAATAATTTACTGACGCTTAGTTTAAGCATGATTTGGCTGAATGTAGAAAAAATGAAAAAGACATGCAGCCGCTATAATTTGATACAATCCGCTAAAAATACCCTGAGCTTTTTACTGAATTTTGTCACTGAGCCTGCAGATCAAAAACAAGTTTTGAGTCAAAAACGCTCTTAGTGCTATAATAAGGGTAACGGCGAATGTTGTCAAGTAGTTTTTTTTATTGAATGACGCTATGGCTTTTTCTCCACTGTTGTCTTCCGTCCTTTGTATAGCAGAAGTCAGTATAAGTATATATAAAGCCTACTAACGCTTATATTTCTGTAAAGCAAAAAATTTTAGTGGGGCGAGCGACCAGGATCGAACTGGCGACATTCAGTACCACAAACTGACGCTCTACCAACTGAGCTACGCCCGCCAAAGTATAAAATTTCTGATACATTAGCACAGAAAGTATAAAATTTCTAACATACCAGCGCAAAAAGTCAATTGACTATTTAAGTAGATTTTTTACTTCAAACTGTATTATAGTTATATGTAAAATAGTGGGGGTTTCTAAGATGTGCAGCCCCACAATTCCTCCCTTGATGGTATTTTTCTCACACTTTCTGGGACCAAACTCTCTACTTTCTGCTTAGCATATCCATCAAATCAGACTCTTTGAGTTTGCTGTGGTTAACTTTGCTGAACTTGTTTACCATCGCGCTCATTTGGTTATATTGCTTAACTAAGAGATTAACATCTGGTACACTCGTTCCAGAACCTTTTGCAATTCTAAGCCTCCTCTTGCCATTTAGAATATCTGGATTTTGCCTTTCTTTTTCAGTCATCGAATTTATGATAGCTATATATTTTTTCACTTTGCTATCATCTGGCACTCCGCTACTTAGCTTTTTTGTAAACGAGCTTGGAATGAACTTCATTATATGGCTGATGCCATCCATTTTATTCAGAGTTTTTAGCATTCCTACCAAATCATTCAGGTCAAATTTACCTTTTTTTACTTTCTTTTGCAGTTTATCGATTTCTTCATGACCAACGATCTCGGCAGCTCTTTCAACCAACGAGACGACATCACCCATATCAAGTATCCTTTTTGCGATTCTATCTGGGTAAAAGTCATCGAGGTCACTTAGCTTTTCACCACAAGCAATGAATTTAATTGGGCAATTAGTTGTCATTTTCATAGAGAGAGCAGCACCACCACGTGCATCGCCATCAATACGAGTGAGAATAATGCCAGTTACGCCTATTGTCTCATTGAATGATTTAGCAATGTTCACTGCATCCTGGCCGATCATCGCATCGGCTACTAAAATAACTTCTGCAGGTGAGGCTATTTCTTTCACCGCTTTCAACTCATTCATCATATTTTCGTCGATATGAAGCCTACCCGCGGTATCTAGTATCAATACATCATAGTTGTCGTTCTTTGCTGCTGCCATTGCCCTTTTTGTAATTGCAATAGGCTTTTCATCCATCGCTATAGGTAAGGTTTGTACGTCTATTTGCTTACCGAGTACCTCAAGCTGTTTCTGGGCAGCCGGCCTGTAAATATCCAAAGAGGCAAGCATTACTTTTTTCTTCTGTTTCTTTAGCTTTAAGGCAAGCTTTCCTGAGGTGGTTGTTTTACCTGCACCTTGTAAGCCCACCATCATAATTATAGCAGGGGGTTTAACTGCGAGATTCAATTCACTTTTTTCCGGTCCGAGAATTGCAACCAAATTATCCTGCAGAATTTTGATTATCATTTGTGCTGGAGAAACGCTTTTTATGACTTTTTCCCCTATGACCTTATCTTTAATGTCATTGATGAACTTTTTTGCAACTTCAAGCGAAACATCAGCTTCAATTAAGGCTATACGTATTTCACGCATAGCAACGCTGAAGTCATCTTCGGAAATGATTGACTTTCCCCTGAGCTTGTTGAATACAGAATTTAAACTCTCGGTCAATGACTTAAACATAACAGTACTAGTAGAACACTCATAAAAAAAAGAGAAGAAGCTGAAACGAAACTCACTGAGTTATAACTTAGCACTTCTTTAAGTTTAGCAGTATTATTAGAGTATAGACTGACAAGCGAATTAGTCAAGTTTTGCAGTGCGCTAGCAGACATCTTTCTCATTTTGAAAACTAATTTATTGAACAGTGAAACAGCGTAGGGTATGAGAGCTCTGAAAATCCAATCGATATCCATTTTAAAGTTTATTCTCGGCAGAAATAACTTGCGTAAGGGGATAAACAACAAGGTAGCACATAGTAATGAAATAAATTGTGACCAGATATTTTGTGTGTTATACGCAAGATTAAAAATCGCAGGTTTGTTGTAAATAGGTAAGTAAGGATTGCCAACAATTACGCATATAAATGCTAAAATAACCATGGCTATTCCACCCCCTTCCTCTGCTGAAGGTTTTGACTTGCTTTTGGCAATAAATACGTAGTAAAGAAACTTAAGTCCTACGCTTAAATAAAGCAATAAATTCAGAATTTTGTGTAAGCTTTCGTACAATTCTAAATCAGTACCATTCATTTTAATTTCAGCTGCAATATATGATTTACTGATAAATCCAGCAGTCCCAGGAAATGCAGCCATTGTAAGTATTGCGATTATAGTATACATACCTTCTACTGACATGAATTTGCTTGCTCTATTAAAATTCACCACTTTTGTCCGCAAGATAATCGTGTTGGCAACAGCAATGAGCAATAGTTGATAGGCAATGGAAAAAATTATGTTGAGAGCAAGTAGTGGTACAGCATTTTCCAAGCGGCTAAGCAGACTCCCTGTCATAATTAGTATGCCCATTTGCCCTACAACATTGTAGGCTAAAAACCTACGGATATTTTGTTCAAGGGAGGCAAATATAATACCATAAATAGCAGTGATAGTGCCCAAGAATGCTAATATTTCAACATAATCTTGCCAAAGGTTGTAAGTATGCAGGAGCGCTACTAAAAAAGAAATCTTAGTAGTAAATAGGGAAAGGTATGACGCACCATGTAATGATGCAGCAGGATATGTATCAACAACCCAGAATGAAGAAGGAAAACAGGCACAATTTATTAATAGACCTATAATTATTAGATTAGAACTTTGAGTTGCTAACCCTGCTGTTAGCACAACCCCAACAAAAAAGTGTACACAAGCATACCTTACTGCAGGTCCATTATCTTTGCTGCCGGCTGCGATAATAAAAGATGCACTGATAGCCATTAATTCACAGAATATCACAGCCAATAATATCTGCTTAGATAATATTGCACACAGTGAACTGATAGTATAAGCAAAAAAGGATAGCATTTCCGAAAAGCTTAAATTTTTTGCTGGTAAGACAATTAGAAATGCAGCTAATAAAAAAGATATCAATATGATGCGAAAAGATAAATCAAAATTTAGAACAGGATAAGACCAATCCAACGTGTTATCCAAATTCTCAGGTAATTTTAGTGCTACAATTACTAATATAGATAGCAGAAATAACAGCGAAAATTTATAAGGTTGCACGACAATTTAAGTCAATATAGTTTATACTATCTCAATGAATAAATAAAATCAATTTGTATGTATTAACTACTAATTAAACTAATTATCATATAATTGTATCAGGGTTAGTGGGTTATAGGAAACCGGTCAGATTAGGTTTTTAATCCAACCTGACCGATAGCTTTAATAGTGAGGTAGGCCTTAATATAACATGTCCAATTTATAGTACTACATTCGTGCACAATCTATTTGAAATTTGTGCACGAGTGTTAGTAAATTATTTACTTTCTGAAATAAAGTTCAGCATTAATTTTTACGGTTAGCATAAAAATAGTTATTTTCTTATTTTATATTACCATGCTATAATAGCTATTATAGCATAAAGTTGTTAATAATATGTATATTTTAGCATATTAGATGAAGGTTCAGTCTGACAGCCTAGTGTCATCCAAGTAGCTGGCTGGCACCCAAGAAATTTTGCTTGTAAATGAGCGCGCCGAGTTAGTGAACATAAAAGTAGCGAATCTTGTGTTACGCTGGCTAGGTTTTCCCACGTCATACCGCAGCAAACGCTAACGCGTAGCGAAACAATGGTTTTTTAAATCGTCGGCCAGCTACATTTACTAGATTTCTTACATAGCCAATTTATGGTGAGGAAAAACGCAGATAAGCACCGTGGAATACTTGAAGTTTGAGGAGCACAAGCAAGTTTTGACGCAAAATCAGAAAGCAGGTTATACAAGAGATTTACTGTTATATAACTTAATAATTAAATATTTTCATTGACTTATTAACTATTTTGTGTATTGTTATATTATTGGTGGTTTATATCAAAACATTAGTAATGAGTAGCTCTACACAAAAAAATCCAGTAGTTACACTAAAAGCTCAGGCATACAACTTTAATTTTGAAACCTTAAAAGCTAAAGCAGTAAGTAAGGGAGGGTGGAACGAAATTAACTGTGGCTTCACGGCATTCAAAGACCTTCCGAGAATGGGATTTATTATTAACAAGACAAATATAGGTGAAGTATTAACTCCTGCATTAATAGCAGGAGTTGAACAACATGAATTTGATAAAGCTTGGGATGACTATTGTGAAAACAAAAAAATCCCTGATCGTGAAAAACCTGACAAGAGAAAGGAGTTTGAAGAATTTTACAATCTAGGTACAAAGTATACTAACCTATTACCAAAGGAAAAAGCCGGAAATTATCGACCATTTGGAAAACAAGTTTTTATAGAGCTATTCGAATATGCTGAAGCTCAAGTCCCAAGCGATCCTCTCTTAGAGGAACTGGTTACCAACTGTAATCAAGCAGGATATGAAGGTGCTTTATTTACACAAATTAGCCTTGGTAAGTATGGTCTAATGCTACAAAATCCTGTAAAAGTGATAAATATTGACTGTACTGATATAAATCACATAACAGTGAAATCTGATATGATAATGCCTGTAGTTAAATTTGATGATCCAGAAGAAGAAACTTGCTGGATAAATAGTTCACTAGAATTCATACTTGAGTCTCAAGATGGGAAAAATGGCGTAACATATAAAGATGGTAAATTGTCACTCACTATTCCTCGAGAATTGAGAGATTACAAAATAGATGGCAGAAATTTATTTGATATTATTCAAGAGTATTTTTACAAATTTTGCGAGAAATTAGGATTTAAGTTTGAAGTAGAAATAGAGCGCAATTTAGGTGATCCGATGGAAGTGAACAGCCATCTGGAAGGTGTGCAGCCGCCCATTGATAGCAATGAGCACGGAAATACACCTTGAAACTAACAGTTAACAAGCGCTTTCAGCTTGTTTGAATCACTTAAGAACTCGGAAATTGATTTTTAAACCAGGTGTACTGGCGCTTTGCGTAGTGCCTTGTGTTTGTTTGAGCAATTTGTATTGCTTCATCTAAATTGAGCTCACCTTTTAAGTATTTTATAATTTCTGGCACTCCGTGTGCTTTCATAGCTGGCAAATGTGGAGCTAGGTTCATGCTAAGTAGCTTTTCTACTTCATCAATTGCTCCATTTTCAACCATCTTAATAAAACGAGAATTTATTTTTCGGTATACGTTTTCACGCTCAGGCAAAATTGTATATATCTTAGAATTATTGAATAAAGTGGGCTGTCTATTCTCTTGCCATACGAAAATTGACTTGCCAGTTTCAGTGATAACTTCAAGTGCCCTTGAAAGTCGGTGCGAGTCGTTCATGAATATTTTACCTTGAATTTTTGAGTCTTTGCTTAACACTAATTTGTAGAACTCCTCTTTACTTAAACTTTTCCTAAGTTCACTTACATTTTGCCTTACTTCATGGCTTATTTGTGGAATTGACGATAAGCCCTTGACTAAGCTGCTGATATAAAGCCCACTTCCTCCAGTGATGATAGGTGTTCGTGAATTCTCCAGCGCACTATTGACTTCTCTCTTTAAATCCTCTAGCCATAAACCTACGGAATAATTTTCTCTTGCTGAAACATAACCATATAGTTTATAAAATTTTTCTTGCCTTGGTGGCTGAGCAGTAATTATGGGAATTTCTCTATATACCTGCTTCGAATCGCAGTTTATTATGTCAATATTTCCATATTTTTCTATCAAGCTATCGCACAATTCTGATTTACCTGAAGCTGTAATTCCTGTAATAATTACTAGATTATCTCTCATTTATATTAATTTAATTAACGTATGATAGGGTGTAGTAAAAATTTAGATTCTACAATCTAAAGTTTGGAGATTTTTATGACAGAGAACAACGATGATAACTCATTTACTAAGCGTTTCACAAACAGGACTCCTGGCGATACAGGAGGAGGTTTTTCCAGTAAGTATTCATCCCAAAACACCAAAGGGCGTGCACTAGGGGAAAGAGGAAAAATCTCTCAGCTAGCAAGCAAAAAAACTGAATCCAAAGAAGCTTTTTCTGAAAGTGGCAGCATAAAAAGTAAAAGCAGAACTGTCAATGAGAGATCCTTTGCTGACGCAACAAGAAGAAGTAGATCAGACCTCATATATTTAGTTCGTGGTAAAGATCGCGGAAGATTAGCATGGCATTATGTATTAGTCGATAAGGATAAGAGAGAAATGTTTCTTGCAAAAAGTAGGACTGGCTCCATGGATGTTGCAGATTATGGGGAAATTCTATATTCAGGATGGGGAGAAGATCCACCACAAGAAATAGTTGATAAAATCAATGAAGAGTTTGGGCTATAGCAAATCTGTTGCGAACCCCACATCGGACTTTTGCATAACCGAAACTGAAAATTTTGGCATTTTTTGTGTGCTCTTAAGTTGCTTGGCTATGAGTGTTAAGAAATTTACCAAGTGAGAAAAAAAGGCAAAAGAAACCCTGAGTAGCTAGTTATTTACTATCTATCTTATAACATTGGCGTTTTTGATGTCTTAAACGACTCATAAGCGCGTTTCAGCTTGTATAGGTAAAAACCAGAAGTTTTAAAAAGACATGCAGTGCACATAGTGCAAAAAATTAAACATGAGACACCAAATATACTAAGTTTTTTTTGTCATTCAATCTGCACAGATTGAAGATAAATAATAGCCTTAGTCTCATTGTAATGGTAACGTCGAAGGTTGTCAAGTAGTTTTTTGCTTCTATTGAGATAGAGTTATAGCTTTTTTTTCACTGTTATCTATTGCTTCCGACGCTGTAGACAAAAAACTAGTTTTAATTATCATATTAACATGAACGATAACTTAGTATACCTAGGAATCATTACTTCTCCTCACGGAATTAAAGGAGCTGTTAAAGTAAAAACTTTCACTGAAAAACCCCAAAATATTTCTCTATATGGTGAGCTGATAAGTGGTGATGAGAGTTATAAGATAGACTCAGTGTCCGTCATAGGTGATAATTTAGTAATAGCCACAATAAGCGGAGTAAATTTTCGTAACGAAGCAGAGCTTTTAAGAAACAAAAAATTGTACATAAAAAGAAACAAACTGCTAAAACTAAATAATGAGAACGAGTTTTATCACAGTGACCTTATAAATATAGAAGTAAGGCTAGAGAATAATGAATTATATGGCTATATAGAATCTATACATAATTTCGGTTCAGGAGATGTATTGGAAATTTCAGTCATCGGCACAAAAAAGAATATTATGCTGTCTTTTACTAAAGAGATATTTCCGCATATAAACGTAAAGGAAAGGTATATAGCGCTCAATATGCCGGAATTTATTGATTAACAAAGGTTTTGATATTTACAAAAAAGCACTTATAATTATAAGATCAAGCTGAAAGTATAATTATGGTAGAAAGAGCTAATGATATTAGGCCACGTCAAGTATTGGAACATAATGGCGGTTTGTTTTTGGTTGTAAGTATTATGCATACTCAACCTGGCAAGGGTGGTGCATACATACAAGCAGAAATGAAGAATATTAAAACTGGAGCAAAACACTATGAAAGGTTCCGCTCTGATGCAACAATCAGAAGAGCAATTTTAGATGAAGAAGAATATGTTTATCTCTTTACTGAAGGAAATATTGTGAACCTTATGCATCCGAGTAATTACGAGCAGATCACTATAAATTTGGACTTATTGGGAGAAAAAAAGATTTATTTACAGGATAATATGAAAGTTAAAGTAGTAATTTACCAGGATAAAATAATCTCTGCGCATGTGACTGATTATGTTACATTGACTGTAAAAGAAACAGGGTCTGTTATTAAAGGGCAGACTATTACTTCCTCTTATAAACCTGCAATTTTAGAAAACGGAATGCGTGTTAACGTGCCTCAATTTATAAAAGAAGAGGACAAAATTGTAGTATATACCCCAGATGACAGCTATTACGAAAGGGTAAAAGAGTAAAAGGAAGAATGTCCATTTCATCACCACGGATTAATGTGATGCTTGATTCTGTACGCAGTGCTTCCAAACAGCTTATGCGTGATTTCAATGAATTGCAAATTTCCAATATTAAGTCAGCAGACTTTATTAATAAAGCTTACTCAAGATGCAAGCAAACTATATACAATCGCTTACATGATTACAAACAAGACTACGGTTTTATCTTTGAAGACAATATTGATCAAGAAGTAAAAGATGAAACTTATACCTGGTTCATTATGCCTATAGAAAGCAGAGAGAATTTTTCCAGTTGTATGGTTTATTTTGCAGTGTCGGTCTGTCTAATCCATAAAAACAAAGTTGTAGCGGCTGTAATTGATGCTCCAGCTCTCAAAGAAACTTTTTGGGCAGAAGAGAAAAAGGGGGCTTTTCTTGAAGACTTTAGATCTCGTCATATAAAAATGCGAGTGAAAAGTCGTGAAGGAGGCTTAATAGATGTAAGTGGTAACTTGTTAAATAAATTACTGCCTAACAATAGCAATGTACGTTCCATCGGTTCAACAGTTTTAGGTTTTGCATACCTTGCCGCAGGAAGATATAGTGGAATAGTTTACTCTGGAGTTAACAAATATAAAGCCTTGCTTGGCAAACTTTTTCTGCAAGAGAGTAGCGGAAGGCTAATAGAAGAAAATGGATTAATCATTGCTGGAGATATAAAACTAACATAAACAAGCTACAGAGATAGACAATTTCTCAAAAACTTTTACAAGGGATTCTGTTAAATGTCTTATCATTTCGTCAGTATGATAAGGTGTAGGGGTAATACGAAAACGCTCAGTCCCTCTTGAGACTGTTGGATAATTTATATGTTGAACATATATTCGATGCTCATCAAATAATAACTTTGATGCTATTTTGGATAACTCTGGATCACCAATTATTATTGGAATTATATGAGTTTTTGTTAGGATAAGATTAATTCCCGCGTTTCTCAGTGAGTTTTTTACCTTTTCAACAACTTGTTTTTGCTTTTCCCTTTCAATGTTACTTGATTTTAGATGCTCAACGCTTGCCTTTGCTGCCGCTGCTAAAACAGGTGACATAGCGGTGGTGAAAATAAATCCTGGAGCGGAACTTCTTATTACATCCACCAAGCTCTTTGAAGACGCTATATATCCACCCATCACTCCAAAAGCTTTCGATAATGTACCTTGAATAACAGTCACTCTATCCATCAGACCTTCTCTTTCTGCAATTCCGCCACCACGCGGACCATACATGCCAACTGCGTGTACCTCATCCAAATAGGTAATTGCATTATATTGATCTGCCAAATCGCATATTTCTCTCAGCGGCGCTATATCGCCATCCATTGAATATATGGATTCAAATGCTATTATCTTTGGTGTTTTTCTGTTCACGAACTTTAACAACTGCTCTAAGTGATCAATATCATTATGCCTGAATATATATTTAGGTCTTTTTCCTGACTTTATGCCTTCTATCATCGAAGAGTGGTTTTTCTCATCTGAAAAAATTACCACGTCAGGAATGACGGACAATAAAGTGCTAAGTGTAGTCTGGTTTGCGAGGTAGCCACAAGCGAAAGTTAAAGCGGCTTCCTTGTTGTGTAAACAAGCTAAAGATTGCTCAAGTTCAACAACCTCTTTTGTTGTACCGGAGATATTTCTCGTTCCTCCTGCGCCAACAGACGAGTTGTGAATAGCAGCAATAACACTCTCATTTTGTGACATCCCTAAATAGTTATTACTGCACCAGACGATTACTTCTCTATTTCTTTCATAATCCATAATATAGGGAAGCCTGCCAGGCAACGACGCAAAATGCGTGAATTCACGATAGCGCCCTTCCTCTTTTATATCTTTGATTTTGTTTAAGAATATTTCTTCGTAGTCTACCAAGTTTTTATCTATTAATAACTAATAAAATTATAATAAATTATTCAATGGTAGACTACTATATTTATTATACAGATGTAGCTACAGGTTCTTTCTTCTCATTGGGTACAACCTTTTCGACTTTATTGGTTTCAATAAAGCTGCTAAGCCATTCATAGTGATACATAACTGCTGCAGCAACTAGACAAGAAACTCCAACTGCTATTCCCACTGCTAACATCTCCAAGTGAACCGCAATAGTCACTCCTAGAGCAACTACAGCTATTGCTAATATAGAAGCAGCTATAGTATGTAGATTGCTACTTTTTGTGTTTTGTGGAGTAGTGTTGTTCACTTGCTCGGGTTTTTTGCTAGTTGATGAAAGCGTTGGTACTGGTGTTGGTTCAGGTGTTGGATATGGATCTTCTTGGCGATTATTGTCATCCTCTTCTGAAAATAGCCATGATAGACCATAATCATCATCCATTTGTGCTGCGTCTCCAATAGGAGAAGTTTGTTTTTCCTTGTTACCATCAACTGATGGCACGGCAGTACCACCCTGAACACTCATACTGCTAGATTTGCTGTTGACTGCTAAAGTTTTTGGCTGTTGCGAATCACCAATATTTGCTGTAACAACTGGTTGTTGTGGACTATTTCTCCCAGAAGTAGGAACGCTTCCTATATTCTCAAATGGAGGGACACTACCAGAACCTGGAAGTGGAGAAACTTCCACATACCTACCATTGCTACTGTTAGTATCACCTTCACCACTTGTAGGTACATAAACGAAGCTTGAAGAACTACTACTATGCCTACTTATAGAACTCTGTGGTGAAAGTGATGGTGAACCTGGTTGATCCTCTTCACTTTCTTTAGGCTCTGCCGCAGGAGTTGCCTGACTATCTGTAGCAGCACTATCATCTACTGATGGTGCTGCACCACCAATGCTTTTGAGCTTTGTTTCAAGCAGTTTTATAATTTGTGTGAGTCTATTTTCCTGGCCCTGTTTTTTCTTACTACCTTTCTCCAAGTTTGCAATTCTTTCATTTGCTTTCTTTAGAGCTTCGCTTAAAATGGATTCAGTTACATTAGTGTCCTTTTCTACTAAACCTTTCAACTGATTAACATCGATACTTTCGATAGCACCAAGCAATCTTTCTTCTATGCTTTTTGTATCTTGATCACTACCATGCATTTCACCTTCCTTATAATTATTGCTTATTAGGATGCTTCGTTGAAGCATTTCTATTGTACATAATATTTTTCCTTTATCCAAAGCATTTTTTTGTGGCTGTTTACTACCAGTGCTTTTAGGTTCTGGGTTTTTTGGTAAAATGTTACTTTTTATAACTGGAGTGGCTGGTTTATCTGCAACGTTATCACTTCTTTTTCGTATTATAAAAGTTCCAGGAGTTTGGTAAATTGTATTCCACAAATCTTGACGTTCATAACAGTGATATTCCTGTACATCAATAGAAAATTGGAAAATATCTCTAATATGCATTAAACAAAGTATAGAACAGACATTCTCTTGGTATTCACTGGGTTTCTGACCTTCAGTGTATGCATCATATGCTGTATGAACAATCTGAGCCACCCCATTTATAATATCCGGAAAATGACTATAGTTATACTCACGTAAAACTTCAGATTGTAATAATCTATTTTCCTTTTCCAAATCTTCTATACGCATTTCTATGCTAGATTTAAAATTCTTACACTCCTCTTGAAAAATTACGTTAACTGCATCAATTTCTGTGCATAAGTAACATACTTTCTTGACTAAGGAATAATCTTCTTGGTCCATTGAGTAGTGTGTTGCACTCTTCAGTATATTTTGTATAACCTGCCTGATTACTTGCTCATTGTGTGGTACGTTTTGATAGATTTGAATGTGAGTAAGCACAGTGACTATAGTGTCTTCATTTCCAATGTTAGACAATGCAATGAGAGTTGATTCGTATGTGTTATCAAATTCGGTACCCTTCAATTTTTGATTGAGATAATCGATAACATCATTGCTGCATTTAGTACATTTTTTACATAAGTGTTCAATAAATGCAACATTGCCAACATCCAGTGCAGCTTTCAGAACTAGATCATAAATCTTCTCTGCTTTTTCTTTACGAGAACCATTTGTACCACCGCTTATAATTTTCTTTATAATTTGTTTGTTTAGTTGCTCAATAACCCTGTTATCAGCAAATGCTTCTTTGTAGATTCTCTGAATTACTGGACCTTTGTTTTCGGTACATTTCTTACACAAGTATTCAACAACTGAAACATGTTCCTGGCTTATTGCAGTCTCTAATAAAGTAGCAAAACTCTTTTTTAATAACTCTTCTATTGAAGCTTTTTTGGTTGGCTCATTAATATACCTTTCAAATGCAGCTAGCACTATTGTGATAAACTCTTCATTCTGAACTAACGACGCTGTTTCAAGCACACCATACGTAGAATCAGGGCCGATTGTTTTTAACACCTGTTCAAGATCTTTCAGGACATACTCAACAAAAACTGTGTCTAATAAATTCTGTTCTTTTCTTAATGCTATAGCCGAAAAGAAGCCAATCTTACTAAGTTCGACAAGTTGTATGGCTTGATTTTTTAATTTATCATAAATACCATCAACACCATGGAACTTTCCTATAAAAGCCTCAGTATATTTTTGATCACCAACAAGTAAAGGTAAAAGATTCAAATTTCCTTCAGCAAAAAGTACACCCTGATACCTTTCTGCCAGCTGATCATTAGATGCAATTACCAATAGTGCCAATTCTTTTACTGAATAATTGCACTTGAACTCTACTTGATCAAAATTATACTGTGATAGTATATTTGAGTATATGTGTTGGTGATTGCTTCTGTTTTGTAAATCCAAATTCAGTTGGTTTGAACAGAAATTTTTGAAGCTTCCACCATCCAGTGCAATAGATTGGCCTTCATAATCTTCAATATTTTGTACAATCTTATCTAGCTCTTCATAGTTACTCTCTTTTATAGCTTGATTTAGAATATTTGTTATTTCAGCAAAAGTTAAACTTTCGGGGACGATGATATACAAATCTTCATCTTTTAACTCTATGGTATGCGATCTATCACAACCATCAGGAAAGTTTGCAAGTATTTCATTCTCTAAGCCTGGATCCTTAGAGAGTATGACTTCACTACCACGTGGAATAGCTGATATCTCTTGATCTTCATCGTTTATAATAACCCAATCTCCACCACCACCCAAGTTTTGGAAGCTAGATTGGACAACTCCTAGATTCATGTTGAACGTTAACTCTATTTTTGGCATTTGTGTTTGCTTCTGCATGTATGTTACGTCGTTTCTTATTCCCAGCTTTAAAAAGTTTTGTCTATCCCCTTTTTTCTGTAAGTGGAATATCTTGAACTTGAACTTTTCCATCAAATTTCAATTTCCTTCCTTGTTCTACTTCCTCGGAAAGAGAACCTTTTAATTCTTCACAGTATACAAGGGCATTAATACCAATCTGTCGATCTCTACTCCCAATAGTTTTATCCTTCAAAATCATATTTATCACTCACCATAAATTAGCTTAATCCAGTATAACACTAAATAACAATCTTGCCAAGCAAGTTATTCAACCTCTTAGCAAAAAGGCTCGCATCGTCCATCTCCTCGCCCTCTACGATACAAGCTTGATAGAATAACAAGTGGATCATATCTTCCAATGTTGGGGTTTCACCATTTTCAGCGTGGGATTTTATTATGCTTTTTATTACAGGATGCTTAGTGTTGATTTCGAACACCTTTGGTGTGCGGTAATTCAGCTGTTTTTGCTCACGTAAAAAACGCTCCATTCTAAGATCCATTGCGCCCCCATCAACTGCTAAACATACAGGACTATCGGTCAATTTTTTGGAAGTTTTTACGCTTTTCACTGAGCTGCCAAGGACCTTAGTGAAATACTCTAATATAGAATCCGTATTTTCTTTGCTCTTTTCTTCATCCGATTTATTTTCTTCGTCTTTTTTCTCTGAGGAGAATTTTTCCAGATCAACGTCCGTACGAGTTACAGACTTAAATTTTTGATCTTTATATTCATGAATTACGCTAGTCCAGAAATCGTCCACTGGATCAACAAACAGAAGAACCTCCAATCCTTTGCTGACAAATCCTTCAAGTTGCGGACTGTTTTTCACCGAATCCAAGCTATTTCCTGTGAGGTAATAAATATGCTCCTGCTCGGGCTTCATTCTGCTTATATAGTCATCAATACTGACTAATTTATCATCACTAGTGCTATGGAATCTGCAAATTGAGAGCAGTGCTTCTCTTTCATCAGTTGGCATAGCTTCACAAAGACCTTCCTTTAAGACTGCACCAAAATTGGTCCAGAATTTCGTGTATTCCTCTAAATTTTCTTTTGCCTTTTTACCGATTTCTGATATCACACGCTTAGTGAGGGATTTTCTGATTTTCTCAAC
The DNA here is from genome assembly GCF_041154185.1 of Wolbachia endosymbiont of Tettigetta isshikii. Classification (NCBI taxonomy): domain Bacteria; kingdom Pseudomonadati; phylum Pseudomonadota; class Alphaproteobacteria; order Rickettsiales; family Anaplasmataceae; genus Wolbachia; species Wolbachia endosymbiont of Tettigetta isshikii. Next base: position 15,082 of record NZ_JBFTEN010000012.1, read on the forward strand.
AACTCGATTGTTCTGCAGCGTTTCTCTGCTGATATTGAGAGGCAAATCCGGTGAGTCAACAACACCTTTTAGGAAACGTAGGTATTGCGGTATGATCTGTACATTATCTTCAGTGATAAACACTTTATTTACGTACAATTTCACGGAGCAACGTCTATCTGGGTGAAATAAATCAAAAGGTTTAATAGAAGGAACATAAAGCAAATTCGTGTATTCTATTGCACCTTCATTTTTGTTATGCAATATCATCCAAGGTTCCCCGCCAACATGTGCAACACCGCGGAAGAAATCATTGTGCTCCTCTTGAGTGACATCCTTTTTTGGCTTAGTCCAAATTGCAGCCTTGCTGTTTAGTTTTTCACTTTTTCCTTCTTCATTTACAAATTCAACGGGAAAGTTTATGTGATCCGAATAAGTAATAACGATATTTTCAACGCGAAACTTGTCTAAAAACTCGTTCTTTTCAGGGCGCATAACCAGGGTAATTTTAGTTCCACGAGGGATTTGATCATCTAATTTGCTGATTGAATATTCTCCATCTCCCTTGGATTTCCAGATCCAGGATTCCTCTTCTTCCGCCCTTCGAGACTCAACTATCACCTCTGAGGCAACCATGAAGCTCGAGTAAAAACCGACGCCAAATTTTCCGATTAACTCTACAGTTTGGCTTGAATCTTTGCTATTTTTAATTGCGTCCAAGAATTTTTGTGTACCAGAGCTTGCAATTGTGCCAAGGTTGTCTATTAAATCCTGCCTGTTCATTCCAATCCCATTGTCAGTTATATACAGCTCATTCTTATCTTTATTGGCACTAATGGTGATTTTTAACTCATCACTTGAATCTAGCAAATTAGGATTTAGTTCTGATTCATAGCGTAATTTGTCACATGCATCTGATGCATTTGATATTAACTCACGCAGAAAAATATCCTTGTTGGTATAAAGCGAATGAATTACTATATTCAGCACTTTCCCTACTTCAGCATCAAATTTTAAATTTTCGGTTCCTTTTACGTTATGCATTTTGAGCTCCATTATTAGCCTACTACCTATATAATTTAAGTATTGCACTGCGATCTTTCAAGGTCACGCACGCCAAAATAAAACTTCCCGCATAGCAAACCAGCTTTGGTATACGCGAAAAAACTACTTGACAACCTTCGCCGTTATCCTTATCATAGTAGTGAAGCTGTTATTTATCTTCAGTCTGTGCAGATTAAATGAGAAAAAAACTTAGCATATTTGGCGTCTCATGTTTAATTTTTCGCACTATGTGCACTGCATGTCTTTTTAAAACTTCTGGTTTTTTACCTATACAAGCTGAAACGCGCTTATAAGTCGTTTAAGACATCAAAAACGTCAATGTTATAAGATAGCTAGTGAATAATTAGCTACTCGAGGTTTTTTGCCTTTTTTTCTGCTTAGTAAATTTCTTAAACGTTTATGGCTAAGGTTAGTTGCATTAAAAAGCAGCTAAGTCGGACTTATTAAGCGTTTAGGATAAAAAACGCCAACATTTCGACACAAAAGTAAATAACTAGCCGCCACGGGGCTTCTTTTGCCTTTTTTCGTGTAGTTTAGGTTATGCAATATGTCTACTCTCTGTTTCGCTATGAAACAATTGAATTGACTTTATATGAACAATCAGTATAACTTAGTTAACTTGTATGGACTCTTTCGTCTAGTGGTTAGGACACCACCCTTTCACGGTGGTAACACGGGTTCAAATCCCGTAAGAGTCACTCGTTATGTTTTATGGACTCCTCTTTATGGTACTTTTAGCACAACGCAAATCCGTTTTTCCTTAACTTAATGGGAGTGATAACAGGAGGAGGGGCTACTTGGTGTATTTTCGTATCAGAAAACATCCTATTAGCAGAATTGTGAGTGGAATAAACCATAAAACATAAGTACTAAATTTTACAGGCGGAATGATTATAATTGAATCTCCATAAGAATTTTTCAGCTCTGAAATTATTTGCTCGTTGGCATGTCCATCACTGATCTTTTTACGAATCGTCTTGCGCATATCGTGTGCAATTTTAGACTCGGACTCAGATAATGACTCACCAGAACATATTGGACACTTTATTATTTCAAATAAATTAGTTGCTCGCTTTTCCATGCTTTTGTCTATGAGTTTATTATCCAAAGTAAAAGCGTTTATGCTTAAGTGGAATGTCAATGTAAAAAGTAAGCTAACTACCGCTTTCATTCTTGGTTAGCTCGGTAATTTGACTTAGTTGATTCATAAAATCAGTAGCAGATAACTTTCCAATAAAACTTGACCCTATATCATCGTTGTATTTTATTGAAAATTGAATGCTGTCGTCAGTTGTTTTTTCTGACAAGGAAGATATTAATTTTTCAAGCGCATCCGAGGCTTTCGAGTGACTTTTCTTGTCAGTCATAAACCAGATCAATTCTTTATAATTTGACACGTCCACGTTAATTTTGTCTTTAAATGAAGATGTAACTAAATTGTAATTGTTTATTCCACCATCTGCAGTAAGAGAAAAATTATTACCCCGAATTAAAAATTTTTCTATGTTGAAATTAATTCTAGAGACTGAGATGTGATTTACAAATTCATAATCAAATTTAGTATCAACGTTCAGGTAGTTCTCGGAACTTGCAACCCGATAAGCATAAAAGTCGAATCCTAGCTTAGCGTTTCCATTCAGTTCTTTATTGAGATGAAATTGAATATAATTGCTTTTACCATTCACTTCAGTTATAACACTCTGCTGATTTTCTGAATCAGATGCAACATCACATCTCAGTCCATGATCTTCGTAACGAAGTGTGTCTATATATTCTATCACGGTGCCATTTCTGTCGAACCTTAGCGAAGATGGTAAATCGTTTAGTTTGACAACAAAGTGATTGTTATTGTTTGTATGACATTTTATATTCTTTTTCTCGTCGCCATGAACGGTAATATTGATTTCATTGCTTGGTATGTAGATATATACTGATTTATCGAATAGTCTATTTTTTATCACTAAAGCTTCTGATGAGATAGTTAATTGCCCACTGGGAAACTTTGGGTTTGTCACATGGAAAATTAGATCAGAGGGGAATCCGCTAAAATCATGTGAAATATCGAATTTTTCGTCGTTAATGTATAGTATTGTTTCCGCTAAAAGATTTTTTGTTTTACATGCGGAAAAATACCAAAACCCACTATAAGCCGCGGGGATAAATAAAAGTAAAGAGACAGTAATATAGATGAAAACCTTACGCACAGCTAATCATTCCTTTGTTTATCGAGCGATATGTTTCTTGTACCTCTTGGTATGGTTACACACAAGCCATCAATATCTTTTGTAATTTTTATTTGGCACCCAAGCCTTGATGTCTCTGTCAAGCCAAAAGCTAGATCTAACATATCATTTTCCTCATCAGATATAGGATTATACATTTCTACATCGTCATAAAATTTTGGATCAATGATTACATGACATGTAGAGCAGGCAAGAGAACCTTCACATGCGCCTTCAAGCAAGTCTGGGTCGTTTCTGTGAGCTAAGTTAAGCAGAGTCTCTCCCTCTGCAGCTTCATAACTTTTCTTACTTTCATCGGGTAAAATAAAGGTGACGGATGGCATATTACTTTCCTATTAAAATCCTTACTAATTTTTCTATATTCTACAGGTAATAATTAACATTTGCAAATCCTTTACGTTAAGTCTATTAACAATTTATATAACATCTTCTGAAAAAAAAGTAATGCAACTGAGCAAATACAAAAATCAAAATGTTGCGGTTTTTGGTCTTGGTAAAACTGGTTTGTCTGTCATTAACGCTCTAATGAAGAGCGGTGCAAGAATATATGCATGGGATGATAATAAAGAGCAAATAGCAAATGCAAAAATGATGTATCGGGAGTGTGATTTTATTCATCCCAGTGAATATAATTGGCATGAAATAAGAACGTTGATTTTAAGCCCTGGAGTGCCAATTTCATATCCAACGTCGCATTGGATAGTGAAACTTGCGAGAAGCTATGACTGTAAAATAAAATCGGATATCGAGCTATTTCTTGCAGTTAAAGCTACGAACCAGAAAGTAATAGGCGTCACAGGAACAAATGGTAAATCAACCACTGTGTCACTAATAGGGCACGTATTAAAATCTGCAGGGAAAAAGGTAGCTGTTGGTGGAAATTTAGGTGTTCCTGTTTTGGATCTAGAAAGAGATGCGGAAATTTATATAATTGAGTTCTCCTCTTTTCAATTGGAGTTGATGGATAAGATTAATGTGGACATTGCAGTATTGCTGAATATTACACCAGACCACATAGATAGACATGGAAGTATGGAGAATTATATAGCAACTAAATTAAAACTGATAAACTGCAGTGAGATTGCCGTGATAGGATGTGATAACGAAATTACCGCTGATGTATTCAACAAACTCACTGGAAATAAGATTCCAATTTCAGCTTCGATGTTACCTTTTTTTGTCATCCAAGTGCCCCAACGCTGGAATCCAACCAGTTCATGTAAGTGATATGAAAATAAACTTAACATCCAATGCGGAGAACATAGCAGCCCCATATGCCGTATGTAAGCTGCTTAAAATAGATAACAACACTATTATCGATGGAGTCAAATCCTTCCCAGGTTTGAAACACAGAAATGAATTACTTGGTAAAATAGAAATGTGTTTTTTGTGAACGATAGCAAAGCGACTAATGCCAAATCGAGCGAAAAAGCGATTTTGTCTTATAAAAACATATATTGGATCGTTGGTGGAAGAAGTAAAGAAGGCGGCATAGAGTCACTAAGCAAGCACTTTACAAGAATTAGAAAAGCTTTTCTAATTGGAGAATCAACAGAAGCTTTTGCAAATGTTATAGGAAATAAAGTAGATTGTATGAAGTGTTATAATCTAGAAAACGCATTTAAACTGGCTTTCGAAGAGGCCATAAATAGCAAAGAAGAAGTAACGATATTGCTTTCTCCTGCGTGTTCTTCTTTTGATCATTGGAAAAATTTCGAAGAACGTGGTTACACATTTTGCAGAATGTTTGAAAATCTCAGGTACAATTACATGTACTGTTTAGTATAGTGTTGTATGAAACAAGATGAAATAAAGTCAGTAGTAGACGAACTGATTAGGGTAATTCCATTTGAGGGGATAAGCGATGAAACCTTATTGAAGGCATGCACAGACCTTAACCTAGCTAATAGCTTTTGCAAATTTCAAAATGGAATATATAGCGCTTTGGAGTATATAGCAGAGGACTTAAATAGTTCAATGGAAGCTGAGCTAAGAAACTCCAATTTAGAAGATATGAAAGTGCAGGAGCGGGTAAAATTAGCTGTTCAAATACGCCTCTCAAACTACGCTAAACTACCAAATTATAGAGAATTTTTAAAAAATGTTTTACTATTTTCTGTATTGCCAAAGAATACATACTTTTCTAGTAAACTCTTGTACAGAACTGTTAGTGCAATTTGGTATGGCATCCATGATCAATCAACAGATTTTAATTACTATACAAAACGGGCAATATTAGCTGGGGTGTATCTAAGCACAATGCTCTTCTTCATTAATGACTATTCAGAAGGTTTTGCAGATACTCTATCATTTCTTGACAGACGTATCGACAACGTCATGGCATTTCAAAAGTTCAAAACTTGCTTAAAAGAAATTGTGGGAAGTTTCCTATAGTTTTTTATCATATTAAGATATGTTTTAAAGCTATATAGGCTTTCTTTAGTTTTTATGTTAAGATAACAGGATGTTTATCAATGAAAAAATGAAAGTTATTTGTTATCCTGATCCCAACATTAAGCCAGAAAAAAATGCAAAACACATAATAAACTTTTTTGGGATACTTGGGTGTATTAAGATTAATATACTTGGTAAAGACGAATCGAAAGAGCAAGAAGGTAAATTTAATGTAGTTAAGCATTATTTCGACTATCCTTATTTTTCCAGAATTGTTAACCCAAAACTCTTTCAAAAAGAATTGGACGATGAAGAAAAAAAATTTACTAGGAGGATAATATCACTATGGTTATGTTTTGCTATATTGTCCACTGCTTCTATCATGTCGTTATACTTGGCGCGCCAGAATCAAAAATCAAAAAAAGTGCTTACGGGGTTAGCTTGTGCATCATCAGTATTATTAATTTTGGCTACCATATGTTTTATCGTAGTTTTATCATGGGTGTTTTTTGACTTTATTAAGCAAAAGTTTGTTGTACATAGAATTAAAAGGTTTTTGGAAAATGAAGTCAGCCCTGAATGGATAAAGCGTTATAAGAAAGAGTTTATAGGTGAGACTTGCGATCAAGAGTTAGAAGAAGATATAGAAGATATTATAGAGTTCCTTTTGGAGAGAAAGAAGATTGTAGCACTGTATAACTTTCTAACAAATGGGGAAGAATTAGTCCAAGCCGGGATGGCAATGGTGAACAAGTTGCTTATAGATGGCATAGATCCAAACGACATAGTTTTAGATACTAACTCTCTTGGAGGAGGAGTTGCAGCGGAAGTTCTGAAAAGATTTGAAGATCAGGGTATCCATTTGACACTAATTCACAGTAATTCTTTTAGTTCGCTCAAAGATGCAACTAATAACTTTCCTCATGAAGTAGGGGGCTTTTTCACGAGGCGGCTTCCTGCAAAATTCTTGAATTTTTGGTTTGGGCGTTGTGGGTTAGATTTTAATCCACAGAAAGTTGTAGAGAATACGAAATGCCTTGTATTAATTGCTGGCAGGAAAGGGGATACTGTAATCCCAGAAGAAGCACAACTTGTTAATAAACTTGATGATCTATCTGGAGAAAGGTTAAGAAAAAATATAGTGCTTGAACATAATCCTAATATTCCTTGTAATAATAAGAATATTCACACCGATCATAAAGAACATTTAGTTTGTTGTGAGGATAATGAAGGTACAACAAAATATACCAGTTACAAAGAAATAGAAAATGAATTTATTGAAGATGCACATAAATATTTAGTAGGCAAAGGGCTTAACGAAAAGTTTAATCTAAATGGCTACATTATAAGTGATTTTTCCAGAAACTTGACACAAATAAAATTAGAACCCTTCCTGAAGGCATTGGAATCCCAGAATGAAGCGCATATGCAAGTTTAAGTTGATAGGGAAAGAAAAATTATTCTTGCTATTCCGTAAGTGCGCTCCAAGACTATACTAAAATTTTTATTGCACTGAAAATCTTCGTTTTTCCTGATCTCTAGAATTATCAATGCATCATCACTTAGCCAGCCTGAGTGAGCTAATCCTTCTAAAGTTGAGTGGACTAGATTACTATTGTAAGGTGGATCTATAAAAACTATGTTGCATTGTGAAATGGGTTTTGGTAATTTGTCAGCGCTGCAGCAAATTAGCGTAATATCGTCAGTAATTCCAAGATTTTCTGCCGTTTTCTTAGGCAATTGCAAATTGTAGTAATCTGAATCTACCATGAATGCATGTTTAGCACCGCGGGAAAGTGCTTCAAATGAAAAAGAGCCACTTCCACAGAATAAATCAAGCACATTCGAGTTATAAATAGGCTTTTTTGAAAAAAGTGTGTTGAATATTGCTTCCCGGACAACACCCATAGTAAGCCGTGCGGCTAAATGCTTACCTGTGGCTATCTTTCTTCCGCGATATTTCCCTGCAATAATACGCAGCATACTAAATAAACTCCAAATTAGCTAATTATTTAGTAGTACATGATTAGTGTCAATATAACTTTGGCAGTCCAATTTCCACTACACAGAAAGTGGACAGACAACAGTAGAGGAAAGCTACCCAATAGAAACAAAAAACTACTTGACAACCTCCGCCGTTACCCTTATAATGATACTGAAGCTATTCATTTAACTTCGCAATCTGCAGATTAAAATGACAAAGGAAACTTTGTATTTGGCGTTTCATATTTAAATTTTTGCACTATGTGTACTCCATGTCTTCATAAAACTTCTAGGTTTTTGCCTATACAAGCTGAAACGCGCTTGTAAGTCGCTTAAGACATCACCCAATGCCGGATTTTAAAATAGAGAGTGGAATAACTAGCTACCTCGGGGTTTTATTGTCTTTTTTCTCACTTGGTAAATTTCCTAAATATTTATTACTAAAGTAGTATCCTAGATCCCAGTATCAAGTACTGGGATGATAAGAAAAGAAGGTACTTGGATGACAAGAAAGGGGGAGCCGGAATGACACCATTGTTGACTGGTAAACGGTATCTTTAAATTTGTCCTATTACCATTGGGATTTGGTACTAATTTCTTTTGTTGATCTTTTTTACCATGCTGTCAATCATATGTTTTATCCCTTGATATACAGAGTACGTACTTTCGTCACTACGCATATAAGCAGAACAGGAAAATACATTATGTTCTTCGTCTTCTATTGACAACTCTGTATCACACTTTATATGCTCGCCACCAAGCTTTTCTATCAACTTTTCTCTGTCATCTCCTACAGTCACCTTAATTTTATTTCTTCTTTCGCCTATTTTACTACTTAAAATAAAAACAACCACCGCTGGAGATATGCATATCGCTCCTATTGACTTTTTTGCAGCAAAAAATTCTGAAACTAATCTTTTAAATTCAGGTATTACTGTTGCCACGTCTTTACCTTCAGCTAGGTCAGATAAGTTTTTCGCAACTCCATATCCGCCGGGTACAACTAGCATGTCAAAATCTTTAGCTTTTGCTTCCTTTAGGTCATATATTTCACCTCTTGCAATTCTTGCTGCTTCTACAAGTACATTCCTCTTCTCTTTTACTGCCTCTTTTGTTTTATGGTTCATAACTTGTGTAATATTGATATCAGGTGCAAAGCATTTAACTTCCACTTCATGCTGATCAAGTACGAGCAAGCTTAAAACAGCTTCTCTCACCTCTGCGCCATCGAGATGACCACATCCTGATAAAACCACAGCGGCTTTTAATTTTTTTTCACCCATAGAGTACCTTGTTTTCATATAATTTAGGTATTGTAGTACAAATTCCATGTTTGAAAAGAGGTAATTGTATTAATTACTTCATGCTAATTATGATATAGTTAATAATTGTTATGTATAATTAGGTATATTTATAGTTGATAGGAATTAAATATGCTGCAAGGTGGTGCGACAAACGCAGACAGTGAATACCTTACTCAAGGTTTAGTTGAACTTATTCAAGGAAATGACAGTTTGAAAGAAGCAGCAAAAGGGTTTTTGGATCAAACTGAAGATCTGAAAAATTTAGATTTAACTAAAGCGGAAGACGTAGCTGATTTATTAAGTGGCAACAAGGGCGAGGAGTTCTTAAAAGCTATATCAGGAAAACTACCAGAAGAAGAAAAGTTTAAAAAACTAGCCGAGCAAATTGGTAAAGATCCGGTAATGATGGAAAAGCTCAAAACTTTAGGTAACCAGTTGTTAATTCAAGGAGTTATAGGTGGAGCAGCTATTACAGCACTAACAGGTGCACTAGCAGATACATTAGCGATAGTAGGAGTGGCTGGTGCATTAATGGGTGGTGGATTAGCACTAGCTGGGCTTGTAGCACTAGTGGCTGTAGGCTGCTATTGGTTATGCTATATATCAACATAGAGGTGAGATAAAAGAAAGTGCTGAGTCTTTAGGGAAAGCAGTAAAAAGTTTTGTGAAAAATATAATTGATAAATTACCTGTAATTCAGATTCAAGACAGAGACAAAAATTTTTATAAATTGTATCAGGAATCATCTCAACTTGCTTTACGCACCGAAAGTGAAGAAATAAAAAACATTCAGGATAAGGCAAGTGTAATAGAAATGCTTCAAAATGAAGAGCAACGGTCTGCTATAAAGGAATTAATAAAGGATGGAATCATTAATTTTCCAAGGGATGGGGAAAATGGTATGGACAGGCTATAGAAAAAGGTCTTAGTACTCAAGAAGCTGATAAGAAAGCACTTGAGGAGCTTATGAAGGAATTTCTATCTAAAATTATGGCAATTGGTAGTGACATAAAAGAGGTAGAGGAAAAAGTTAATGAGAAAGTGAAAGAAATAAAGCCACCAGGTTCTACAGTAAAAAATCCAAGTTCTGAACCAGCAAGCCCAAAAGAAGAGATCAAAAAGTGATAGCTTTCTAAATTTCAGTATTAAGGCTTCAATTACCCGTTTCGTAGTATTTCTCAACCAATTTATTAAGCAACCTTATACCAAAACCTACCGCCCCTTTTGGAGAAATATCAGTGCCTTTTTCATGCCAAGCCGTGCCTGCAATGTCTAAATGTGCCCAGCAAGTTTCATTTATAAAACGCTGTAAAAATTGCGCAGCCATTATGCTATCTCCGCCAGAGCCTGCAGGAGCGATGTTTTGGACATCAGCAATCGGTGAGTCGATAATTTTATCGTAAGTCTCATTCATAGGAAAACGCCACAACTTCTCGTTTACTTCATCTCCTACATCGATAAGACGATTTGCTAATTCATCATTATTGGAAAAAAGACCAGCATATTCATTATTCCCAAGCGCAACCACTATAGCACCAGTTAAAGTTGCAAGATCAACCATAAACTTAGGTGAGAATCTGTTCTGCGTATACCACAAAGCATCTGCAAGTATGAGCCTTCCTTCTGCATCGGTGTTTAATACCTCTATTGTCTGTCCAGACATCGAAGTTACTACATCACTTGGTCTTTGAGCATTACCGTCCACTGCATTTTCTGCAAGTGCAACTATGCCAACTGCATTTACCTTCGCTTTTCGTCCAGCTAGAGTACGCATCACCCCAACTACAGTAGCAGAACCTGCCATGTCATACTTCATTGACTCCATGCCACGCGAAGGCTTGAGTGATACTCCACCAGTATCAAACGTTATGCCTTTACCCACAAAAGCTACAGGCTTTTGTTCCTTGGAAGCTCCATTCCATTTGATCACTACTAATTTTGGCTCTTTACTACTTCCTTGTGCTACCCCAAGCAATGCTCCCATTTTTTTCTCTTCCATTTGCTTCTTACCAAGCACTTCGATTTCAAGGCCAAGCTTAGTAAGTTCGGTTTTTATATAATCAGCATAGGATTCTGGATATAAAATATTAGGTGGTTCAGTGGTAAGAGTACGTGCAAGAAATATGCCTTCACCTTCTTGTCTTAAACGCTCAAATGATTCTTCAGCACTACTGAATTGCTCATCTTTCGCTAGCGCTGTGATCTCCTCTACTTCTGTAACTTTTTCATCCCTTTTGGTTTTATACTTATTAAACTTAAAACTGCGCAAAAATGCACCGTATGCGACATTTGCTGCATTGCCTTCGGTTGAAATTGCCGCTCGCTTGATTTTTAATCTGCTTAGTTCGCAATATATTTTTCCGCCAATATTTAATTCTTTGTTTTCATCCCATTCATCTATCTTGCCAAGCCCAGCAACAATAACATTCTTTCCCTCTGATGAAGTAATGGAGAAAAATTCACCAAAACCTCCATTGAAATCACTAAATCTTTTGATGTTATCTATAATTTGCTTGTCTTGTAAAACCTTAACGTTACTTATAAATTCATCATTTTCAAACAAACCTATTACTAGTGTTTCAAAATCAGGTAAAGCCTTAGAAATTGTTATCTTCATTGTTGATATCTCCGTTGCAAATAATTGTAAGCTGCACATAAAACATAGTAAAAACATTAGTAAGATGTTTTTCATATACATTTTAAGTACAACAGCGCTTAAGACTACTATGAACTCCCCTGATATGCAAGGGTTTTATCTTTTGTCAGAAAATTTGTTATACCCACCTAAGGTGATATTAAATGTGTAGGTCTTAATGGCCCGATCATTATAAGTAAACGGCACTATCAGAAGGCTTGCAAGCCCATTATCAATAAGATTCCCAAGAACAGAATCAGCACAGTTGTCGCAGTTATGGTCGGAAAAGAACATTTGTGTTGTGAACTCTGGGAAATCTGGATGTTGAACCAAAAAGTTGATGTGTGGAGCCCTATCACCAATTTTTCCAGGTGCTATTGTAATAAAATTATAATAGCCAAGGTTATTTACTATAAACCTTCCTGACCCAGCAAAATTTGGATCAAGCTTATCATCCTCCACATTCTCGTCATAATGGTTTACGCCGTGTGAATTCGCGTGCCACATAGAAACTACAGCGTTTTGTATTGGCAAACAGTTTACATCAGTAACTCTACCCACTATGCTTATCAATTCCCCTGTTGCGCTACTTGGAGAACCAGGTTTTCTTCTTAAATTATTTGAAGAGTTAAAGCTTTTTGGTTTTGTATCAAGATCATAAATCTCTGGAGTTTCAATACAGTTGAGCAAAATAGGATCGGCTGCAAATGATGACAACCCAAACATAGCCTGTACTAAAAGCGCTAATAAGATATTTTTCACTTTCACCTCGTTTACAATGCCTGCACTTGGATTATAGCGGGTTTTTTCTTTTGTTTAAAGATGTTGCTATTCCACATCAAGAATAACCATTAATTCTTTAGGACTCACATAACACAGAGCATTTCTTGCTTGTTCGTCAAGCAGATCCAAATCTAAGCTTTTTTCATATAGGCCGAACACTTTATTACTCAACTTCTCCCTTTCGAAAGATATATGCTTCAGCAAAAGTTTATTGTACTCTATCTCTTTTTTTTTAAATCCATTAATGCTGATAAGCGACGTTTACCCGTAATCGTACTGATATTAAATATAGTGTAAGAGAAGAAATGAGCAAAGCTGTACTTAAATACAGTAGCCTCTTCTTATTCCTAAATACAAACATCATACTTTTACATATTAAAAACTAAAAAAACATATAACATGAAAAAGTGAACAAAAAACTAAGCACCCTAGTTACAGCTTAGAACCCTTTTACCGCAAACCAAGCCCGGATATACAATTGACACAGCCACTGCTTGCCTCAAGGCAAGCAATATCCCCTTGCATAATCAATTTATAACTGATACTCAAGAACCCTGGCGGGCTTTACACCTTGGCTTTACTTTATTTATAACGTAAATTTTACCACTCCTTCTCACAACTTTACAGTTTTTATCTCTGCTGCGATGGGACTTTAGTGAGCCTTTAACTTTCATAACTATAGCGAAAACCAAATTATTTTATATTATGGTTACTTACAAAGAGTTAGTCAATTGATAAATTTATCACATTCTATTAAAATATTGTATAATCGTTGCTGACACTTCCTCGATCGACTTTTGTGTTACATCTATAATTGGCCAATTGTTTTGTTTAAAAAGTTCCTCTGCCTTTTTAATTTCCTTTTCTACTTTCTTAGGGTCAGCGTATACATTATTATTTTCGTTGTTAATTGAAGTAAGTCTATTTTTGCGTATTTCCACCAGCCTACTTGCATCTACTGTTAGCCCTATTGTCAGCTTGTTTTCTAACTTTGTTAAATCAACATAAAAGGGTACCTCACTAACAAAGGGAATATTTGTAACCCTATAGCCCCGATAAGCTAGATACATACTGGTGGGAGACTTTGATGTACGCGAAACTCCAATCAAGATTATGTCTGCCTTGTCAATATCTTGAATATTTTGTCCGTCATCATGATTAATAGTGTAGTTTATTGCCTCAATACGGTGAAAATACTCATTATTTATCTCAGTATGCAAGTCAAGCTTTTCGTCTTTTTCAATTTCAAGATAGGAAGAAATTTCTCTAATGATATGTGATAATATTGCTCGATAGGGAATTTCCAATTTTATACAATTATCTTTTAAATATTTTCTTAATTCATCATCAGTAATAGTACATATAACAAAGTGATGCTCATCACTTTTCTTATTGATTTCCTCCAAAATTCTATCAATTTGTTCCTCTTTTTTCACAAAAGACCAAACATATTCAATTGTTTCTACAGAACGAAAGTGTTTCAGAGCTGACTTTGCGACTGATATAACGGTTTCACCACTTGAATCTGATATTAAGTGTAGATTGAGCTTTTTAAAGGTCATATTTTATATAGTATAATACTATATAATAGTATGGACTCAAGCAACCTGCTACTGAAATTGCACAAACATTGTGATTTTAGGACTAGTTATGTGTCATCCAAGTAGAACACACCATAAATTTGTCTAAACCTCTAGCTGTAGGCAAGAAGTACTCTTTATTAATTTATTCTATTACCAGTGAGATTTGGTATAAGATAGAAAATTAGATAGATTTTGTAGTGCGATACAAAATAACGATAGAATATAACGGTAGTAGTTTCTCTGGTTGGCAGAAACAACAACATTCTGCTGACTCAATCCAGGAGACCATAGAAAACGCTATATTTAATTTCAGTGGAGAAAAAGTCACTTTGCACTGCGGTGGCAGGACTGATGCAGGAGTTCATGCTTTAGGACAAGTTGCTCATTTTGATATGGAGAGGGAATTTGAGCTTTACAGAATAAGGAACGCAATAAATTATCACTTAAAATCAATTCCTATAGTCGTGCTCAATGCAGAAGTTGTAGATGATGAGTTTCACGCGCGATTCTCAGCAAAAAAAAGACGCTACGAATATAGAATAATTAACCGCCATGCTCCTGCAGCTTTGGAAGCTGGTTATGTATGGCAAGTATTTAACCCACTTGACGTAAACATCATGCGTGAAGCAGCTAAACATCTGCTTGGAAAGCACAGCCTTTCAAGTTTCCGCTCAAAAGACTGTCAAGCTGCAAATCCGGTAAGAACGATTGATGATATCGAGATAGTACAAAATGAGAGTCATATATACATCAAAATATCCGCTATTTCTTTTTTACATAATCAAGTGAGGATCATTGTCGGCACTTTGGTTGAATTTGGAAAAAACAAAACTAATCCAGAAGAAATGCTAAATATATTAAACCAACGTAAAAGAAACGCTGCTGGAGTTACTGCACCACCTTGCGGTTTATATTTGGTAAAGATAGATTACTAACTTAAGTCCTCATTGGCATTACTATATATAATACATTTGGATCATCTTCATCAGTGATAATTGTAGCACCATTGCCATCTGACAAGTTAAATTTACACTTGTTTTTTATGCAGGACAAAACATCAAGCAAATAGCGTGAATTAAACCCTATTTCTATAGGAGCTTCATTATAATCTACCTCTATGGATTCAGTTGCATCACTACACTCTTGTGAGTTTGAGTTTAGAGTTAATAATTTTTCTTGTAACGAAAACCTAATGGATTTTATTTTATCGGATACAACAACGGAAACCCGATCTATAACGCTAGCTAGCTTGCCACTCTCAACAATCATTTGTTTATCCTGAGATGCCGGAATAACAGTTTTATAATCTGGAAAAGTTCCATCTATTAATTTTGATATTAAAATATACTCACCGCATGTGAATTTGATTTTTCTGTCTGAGAGCTTTATATTAATTTCATTACAATCATCCAATACTTTCAGCAGCTCCATGAAAGTTTTACGCGGGATTATCACACCAAGTTTACCGTTGATATTTTCAGGTTTAGGCCTCTTTATACACGATAAACGGTGGCCATCGGTTGCAACGCAATACAGAAATTGCTCATCCGTATGCAAGTATATCCCATTCAAATTGTATCTTGTATCATCTAGTGAAACAGCAAACTTCGTTTTAGTTAATAGGTCTACCAAATCTGCACTCAGCAGAGTGAAATCATATTCATGATCCCCTTCTTCAAGGACAGGAAAGGTATTTGACACTACATTCGGTAAAGAAAAGTTTGCGTTTCTACAAGATATCAATAATTTCCCTTGATCATTCATTCTGAAATTAATATCTGAATCAGTTGGCAACTTCTTCACTATGTCGTGTAAAGTATGTGCTGAGATTTTTACTTCTCCTTCCGATGACACATTTGCAGCAAGTGAAGCAAATATTGAAATATCAAGATCAGTGGCCTTTAATTTTATGCTGCCATGTTGTGCTTTGATATTTATACAAGCTAAAACATCTATCGTGTTACGCCTTTCAACCACTCCACTTACTCTGGATAGCATATTTAAAAGACTTGCGCGGCTCACGCTAAAACACATTTTCTCACACACAGCTTGCTCTTTGATTTCTACGTCCGCAACCTCTGACATATCAATTCTCAAAAATATATTTCAAATGATATCCACATTCTTCGTAAAGTAAAGTGCTATTTTACTGGCAAACGGTGCTCGTTGTATATTCACGTACAAACATTTTTAAGCATAGGCCCAGCAGGCCTATGTGCATTGAGTGGTTAAAGATCGAACAATAGGACCACAACCCCAGGTGTTGCTCAACGTTTTGATTATTAAGATTTCCACTTGGCACACTACTTTCTACAAACTTTTCAAATGCCTGTACTTTTAATGTAGGAATATGTCTCTCCTTAATATCTTGAAAATCTACAAAGTTAATCAGAGTTATTCTTCCATTTCCAAGTTTTTCTTTAAAATCACCACTGTGAACTTCAAAAAAGTTTTTTATACTAGCAAATGTCATAGTTTTGAAATTACACACATAATGTATTGATAAAGCATCAACTAATGGTCTGTGGATTATGCAGAAAAATCTCATAAAAAAGGCAGAACAGAATTGGACTATGGCTATACCTAATTGGGCTTTAACTATATCTCAACTTGATATTTTTTCCCCTGGTAGATTAAAAATCTGGTTGAATTAAAAAATTCGGTTTGACACACTTTTTTAAACATTCCCCTTTTTCTTCTTCATTAGCCTTGTTAATTAAAATATGGGCATATTCTGGATATTGTTCTTGTAAGCTTTCTTGTTTGCCAAATTTACTGCGTACATTTTTATTTCTTTCCCATATACTAACTAGATTATCAATGTTGCTTTCTCTTAAAAAGTCATACAGTGGCTTATTCTCTTCTTTAAGTTTACTGATTTCCTCTTGACATTGCTTCCAATATTCTAACACCTTCCTGTTAAAATTAGAATCTTGTTCTAAATAATCTGGTCTGTTCACTTCGGTATCTTTTAACAGAGTGTATTTTACCAAAATCTTTGCTACTTCCTCATGTTCGTGCTCGATAGAAACAACTTTTTGCACACCGGGTTCAAGGAATAAGTGAGGTATAAGTCTTGTATGATCATCTTCAACAACTAAACGTAATGGAATTCTTTCATCTTTATCTACTCTATTAACACAAGCACCTTTGTTTATTAGAGTTTTGATCATCTCTAGATGACCACTTCTAGTAGCCAGATAATAATGGAGTACGTCCATACAGATCTACTGCATCAATATTCGCTCCATCTTCTATTAACTTTTTGACTTTTGTTATCCCTCCTTTTTTAATAGCATTAAAAGCTGTTTATTTAACTCTGTTTGTTGTACTTCATTCATAAAATACCTCCAACTTATCAATGTACTAATGTAATAATGCAACGTAAATATTTGATATTTATTAATATTGCAATATTTATATTGTGTATAAAATCTTCAACCCAACTCATCACCACCCGGAAGTGGTGGTAGACCAAACGCTTCTCTTTTTTCGTTGAGGGTCATAAAGCTTGCGTTTTCTACGTATTTCCAAAGCTTTTGCCTCTTTTCCATGAGAATTTCTATTGCATCTTTGTCGTATGACAAGCACAGATCTTCACCAAATCTTGGTGTTAGCCAAGAATTTAGATGACAGACAATGTTTTCAAGTGTTGGTAAAACCGTTTGCTCCCAAATGGAAAGGCGTGCTTCGACCAAATTGCTGTAAGTGTTGTCGCCTGGTATGCCAAGCAACTGCGGTGGAACGCCAAAAGCCAGTGCAATATCGCGAGCTGAGCTATGTTTGGATTCAATAAAATCCATATCTCTTGGCGATAGACTCATTTCCTTCCATTCCAAGCCTCCTTCAAGTAATATTGGCCTTCCAGCGTTGACAGAGCCTGAGTAATGATCTTTTATCTGTTCTTTCAAACGCTGATGCTGTTCCTGGCTTAAATTTCCACTGCTCCCATCTTTCGCTGGTTTTACAGCTATTGTACCACTTGGCCTCGCCCCATTTTGCAACATTGCCTGATTCCAAGCACCAGCTTGGTTATGCTGATCTATTCTATATGCTGCTGCCTCAATTGGTGACAGTCCATACCAATCACTCAAAGGATTGAGGGTTTTAAGATGTAGCACTGCTGAACGCCCAGTTAGCTTATTGACCTTAAAGTCATAACTGTTATTGTTCACAGTGTAGCGGTATATATAAGGAACGTTATTCCTTCCAGGAACAATCTCAACTCTATCGTGGCGCAGAAGATAGAGCTCTGTTGGCGGTTTCCTATCAACTATGTTTTTTAAAAATTTTTTATTTGTGTGATTTTGCAACTTTACCCAGTCATATGGGCAATAAAAACCCGTTTGTTATAGAAAATAGATTTTATATCAAACAGCTACCGCAGCAATTTTTACTTAA